>NZ_JBJMLX010000386.1:0-4478 GCF_045805085.1 Niastella sp. | reverse complement strand
GGTTACCGCGTATCGCGCGACAAGCTTAACTGGACGATACCCAGCTCGGGCGCTATGGGCTTAAGCCATACCGTTACCGGCCTCAAGCCTACTGATAAAATAACGTTGTGGGTGAAAGCGCTGGGCACCCGGGTCGATTGTCCTGAATATATCTCTGACAGTACGGAAGGGCAGGCGCTTACCGATGGCGTTTTTGTACCCAACACGTTTACTCCAAATGGTGATACGCATAACGACTACTTCAAGGTGTATAGTAATGTTACCAAAACAATACACTGGATGGTATTTAACCAATGGGGTGAAAAAATATTTGAATCAAACGATATACAGGCCCAATGGGATGGAACTTATAAAGGCAAACCTCAGCCCGTTGGCGTATATGTATATGTGGTATCAGGGATGTTAACAGATGGTACCAAAGTATCCCAAAAAGGAACCTTTAATCTAGTCCGGTAAAATAACCCAAAAACTGTTTGTAATGCTACGATATCTTAGAAAAACCAGCCTGTTACTGTTGACGATTGCTACAGCAATAACAGGTCATTCTCAAACAGATCCTCATTTTTCGCAATACTATGCCTATCCGTTGTGGCTGAACCCGGCTTTAACGGGCGCCATAGACGGTAACTACCGGGTTACGGCCATGTACCGCAGCCAGTGGGGCGGTATTAGTAACCCTTTTGCAACACCCGGTGTTTCGGCAGACATTGTAACGAATAAGAATGTAAGCCTTGGTTTAAATATCATGAACCAGCGGGCAGGCAATATTGGTTACAGCTATCTCACCGGGTACGGGTCTATGAGCTACAATGGCGTTCGCTTCGGTTATCACCAGATATCTCTTGGCATGGCATTCGGCGTGCTTAACCGCCGGTTCGATCCCACCAAGTTCCGTACCGGCGACCAATGGCGCGCAGCAACCGGCTATGACCCTACGGCTGGCGGCGGTGAAACATTGACCAAAACATCAGCCATTACATTCGACGCAGGCGTAGGCGCTGTATACTACGATGGAACACCTGGTAAAAAAGCCAACCTGTTCGGTGGTGTCTCTGCCTTTCATTTAACCCAACCTCAGGATCCCTTCTTTGCCAATGGGGCAGAGAAAATGCCCATGCGACTCACCGTACATGGCGGTTTAAAATACAATGTGAACGAAAATCTGAGCATTACGCCCAACCTGTTGTACATGCGGCAGGGAACAAGCCAGGAGAAAATGATTGGTGCTTATGCCCAAACACGGGTGAATGAAATTACCGACTTTCTGGTGGGCGCCAACTTCCGGTTTGGAGATGCCTTTGCTCCTTATGTGGGCGTTTATTATAAGAACTATATGATCAGTGCGAGTTACGATGTAAACGTATCTGATCTGGGTAAGGTAGGGGGCAATGCCAATAACTTTGAAATATCCCTGACGCTTATTGGCCGCAAATCGGTTAAACAGGATGCTGTGCCGTTTGTGTGTCCGAGATTGTAATACTATAAGACGCGGGAAGGATAGACGGGAATTGAATTCCATCAGCATATTATCTCATTAGCAAATAAGCAGATTATGTTTAAGCATCTACTAATAATTGCTGGTTTAGGATTGTCTGCAGCTGCGGTAAATGCGCAGGCAAGCAACTTTAAACGTGTGGCAGAAACGTTTTATGCCAATGGCGATTATTATTCAGCCGCACACTACTTTGAAAAGTACTTAAGTGGAAAAACACCCACCCATTCAGGTTACAATGCCTATGTGGTACAAAAGCAGGGTGCTGCGTTGCTCAATCATAACGATTTGGGTGGCCTCGACGCGAACCTGCTGTACAAAATGGGCGATTGTTATTACAACCTGAACGATTTTATACATGCGGAGCAGTGGTATAAATTGCTATTGCAAAAAGACTCTACGGCCCATCCGCTGGCCCGTTACTATTATGGCATTTGTTTGCGCTCTAATGGTAATTATAGTATTGCCCAAAAGGAGTTGGACCGGTTTGTAAAGGAGAACACCGAAGGCGAGCAATATAATAAAATGGCGCAGCAGGAGATCGATAATTGTATATTCATTCAGCAGCAGTTAAGCAATGGCCCTAGCGGGGTTAAAATTGAAAGGCTTAACAACAACATCAATAAAGAAGGGGCTAACTATGCAGCCAGCTGGTTAAATAACAATACCCTGGCTTTTACTTCAACCCGTGCTGAAGGATATACCAACGCTTTGTACACCGCTGCCTTTCAGGGCGAGGGTGATTTCAACAAAGTTGAAAAAATGAGTGTATCGGCGCCCAAAAATACCCAACAGGGCACCCCGGCCTTTACACCCGATGGCTCAAGAATGTTCTTTACCGGCTGGATAGTGAAGAATGGTAAAAAACTGTCGGCCATCTATACGAGCGAGCAAAATAGTGGCCGGTGGAGCGAGCCTGTACTGATCGATGGAAAACTCACTGAACAATCATTCAACTCACGGCAGCCCCAGGTAACCCCCGACGGAAAATACCTGTTATTCTCCAGCGAGCGTTCCGACGGTATTGGCGGGTTCGACATCTGGTATGCCACCCTGGATAGCAAAGGCATTCCCGGCCAAATCACAAACGCGGGACCTGCCATCAATACTACCGGCGATGAGGAAGCTCCATTTTACCATGGGCCCACGCAATCCCTGGTATTTGCATCCAATGGCAGAACCGGGATGGGCGGTTTCGACCTGTACAGTTCTACCGGTAATTTCACCGGTTCCTGGACGGTTTCGCTGAACCTCGGCTACCCGGTGAACTCTGAAAAAGATGATATTTATTTTGTAAGCCGTGGCAAGGGCCTGCTGGAAGACGCGATCTTCAGTACTGACCGGGCTTCTCTGTGCTGCCTGGAATTATTCTCTATACATAAGAACTACCACCAGGTATTTACCGGTGTGGTGCTTGATTGTGATACTAAAAAACCGCTCGAAGGGGCCATTATTTCTGCAAAAGACCCCCGCGGTGTTGAAGTGGCTACCATTAAAACCCAGGCCGGCGGACGCTATACCATTCAAACCGATGCCGGAATGGCCCTGCAGATCAGCGGTACCCAGGATGATTACCAGGGCGGTTTGCTGACGGCTTACCCCTCCAAAGGCGATACCGTGTTCGCCCAGGAGTTATGCCTGGTCAAAAAGCCCGATCCGTTCAAAAACAAGACCGAGGTTACCTACCAGATCGTGTTTGAGTTAAAAACCGAGATCGCAAAGGAATCGTACCCATATCTTGACCTCATTGCCTCCTATTTAAAGACTAACCCGACCGTGGTACTGGAAATAGATGTGCATACAGACGGTTTGGGTTCAGTTAAATCGAACGAGTTCCTGGCGAAAGGCCGCGCCAATGCCTGCGCCGAGTACCTGATCAATGCCGGCGTATCGGGTAGACAGTTAAAACCTGTAGGTTTTGGCGAGTGCTGTCCGATAGAGAAAGAAACAACGCCTGATGGGAAAGACATTCCTGAAGCGCGGGAGAAAAACAGACGTGTGGTGTTCAAAATGTTGAATAATGGCGCTACGATCAATAATGGTACGCCAATCATTAATGGCACCCAAAATACCAACTAGAACAGACAAACGCCCACCGGCACCCGATAAGGCCGTGTTTTAAATAGATGAACGGCTTTCCCCCACTTGTTTGGGTAGCATGGCGGAAAAGTACTATAACAAAAAGCCCCCGGAATTCGGCATGATCGAATACTCCGGGGGCCTTATTTTTGTCCCTGACTTTCCGGTTTTTTTTTTGTTAAATTTATTACGGGCTTGCATAAATTATGCTGGAGGGATCATTTTCGGATTCCCTGCCGGCTAATGAATGCTTTTGGGAAAAGATTAACCCTCTTTTTAGGGGTATGTCATATTAAATTCATACAGATTAAAAATCCTTAAATTGCATTCATACCCAGCGTTTAAAGGCTTTTTTACGTATAGAGCATAGATCATCTACTTAATCAAAATTTACATTTTATGAAACAGGTCTTCTCAGTTCTCTCCGTTGCCAGTGTTGCGTTTTTCACACTCTTTTTATCAACGACCAACGTAAGCTGTAAAAAAGGCGATACGGGTCCTAAGGGTGATACAGGTGTCGCCAATGCCATGTATTCTAAATGGACGAATGTGGCATTTAGCGGCGCAATACTGCAAAGCGGCGATACGGTTGCATTAGGCACTATCACTGCTCCAGCAATTACCAAGGATATTCTTAATAAAGGCTCAGTACATGTGTATCTTAATTTGAATGGTGCCGATACCACAAACCCGACCGTTGTTCAACTTCCTTATGTAGATCCAATCACTTATTCAACTGTTAGCATACAACTGACAGTTGGAAAAATTTATTTAATCGGTAATGATGATTTTAGTGGTTATTATCGCTATTTCATTCTTCCAGGTGGTGTAAACGTTGGACGCACGCAGACCATTGACTGGAATAATTATGGAGAGGTGAAAAAGATCTTTGGCCTTACAAACTAAG
>NZ_JBJMLX010000385.1:0-20694 GCF_045805085.1 Niastella sp. | reverse complement strand
CTGTGTGTAGGTTATACAGACGGTTTTTATACTCAACCGGAACTCGAGTTGTTGCAATGGGAGAAACGGAAAGCAGCGGAGGCAACTATTTTCTATGATAGCTATTAGAATAAGCCAGAAGGATGAATCCTTCTTAGCAAGGACCATCCTGATAATCGATTTTGCAACCGAAGTTTAAAGACATTGTATCATTTCTCCCCCCTTTTTGAATGATTTGCACCCCATGTTTCGCAGTAAACGGTTGTAACTTTCCTTAGAATGGCAGAATGAAGATCCGGATCCTATTGAAAAATTATTTTTCAATTCTGATAACGATTGCATATGAAAAAATCATTTTTATTACAACAATGCCAGCTGGCTTATAAAAGAATTCAGCTGGAAATTCAAAGTCATGAATCTCAATCGCCTGATGAAATGAAATGGATAGAGTGGGGATTTGCTGCTACCATGCAAGCATGGCTAAACATTGAAAAGATAACTCATGATTACCAATTCATGGATCAACAAGAAGAAGTTAGTTTTTATAAGAGCCAGAAACCACGCTTCACCGGATTGATTGATTATTTTACTTTACTCTACAAATCGGTTTTATTTCAGCCGGAAGATTATACAAAAAGGGGAAACTATTGGAAAAGGGAATTGAATACCTGCCTTGAATGTATGTCCAAATTCAAAGAGGCCTGCCAGAACTATAAGCAGCAACAAGCCGGCACAGATATATATTTCCTGAAGCATAACAATCAGCAACCACTACTTTTCGGTAGCAATGTAAATATTTTTGATTTTAATAGTACTTCGTATAGTTGCTTGCTTGGCAGGCTGGTTGCTTTGAAAAAATATAAAAAGTATATCCAGGAGAAGATCTATACTGAGATCCCTTTAAGGCAGGCTGGTTAAGCAGACAGACTATTACAGGAGGCCAAATACCAAACAAAAAAAGGTCCCGATCCGTCGGGGCCTTTTTTTGTTTGAATTAAATTTGGCGCAGAATAGAATTATCCGATTTTGTTTAGCTTTCCTGAACCAACATTAAATTTTATAATGAAAAAAGCAAGATTAGAAGCATTTAGCGATGGTGTACTGGCCATTATTATTACAATTATGGTGCTGGAAATAAAAGTGCCCCACGGCGAACAGTTTTCTGATCTGAAAGGGCTTATTCCCATTTTTCTGAGCTATTTATTAAGTTTTCTTTACATTGGTATCTACTGGAATAATCATCATCATATGGTGTCTACCGTTCACCTGGTTACCGGCAACATTCTCTGGGCAAATTTGCACCTCCTGTTTTGGTTGTCATTGATACCCTTTGCAACCGGGTGGATAGGCGAAAACCATTTTTCTGCTGCTCCTATGTCCCTGTATGGCTTTATTCTCCTGATGGCGGGCCTGGCCTATTACATTTTACAAAGCCTGATCATTAAGACGGAAGGCAGGGATTCCCTGCTAAAAAAAGCTATTGGTAAGGATCTAAAAGGTAAGATCTCGCCTTTCCTGTATTTAGCAGCCATTGCCTTATCCTGGGTGAATTCTCTTATTGCAGGTTTAATTTACCTTATAGCTGCTTTAATATGGCTTATACCTGACAAACGCATTGAAAGAGCCCTCCGCCAAAATAAAGAAGCCGCTACTACAAACGATCTTTAAAGTGGTGAACAAGCTACCTACTCAACCGGTCTCTCACTTCCGCCGAAATCCAGGTGGTACCCTTGTTGTTTACGTGCAGTGGGTCGCCGAACATAGTATTCGGCAACCAAACATCGGTTTGCAAAACACATAACCGGGGATACTTTTTTTGCAGCTCTTCCAGAAACTGATCTATAGTAGATTCATACACCGATTTGTTATAGGAATTAAAGGAAGCCCGGTTCATGGGCGGATCAATTAAATATACAGCTATATCATGTTCAGCAGCCAACTGCATGATCTGGTCAAGATAATGCTGATTGATCAGTCCGGGCTCAAATCGAAGATTGGCATTTATATTGTTCGTGATATTCGAATCGGCAACGCCAAAGTTTGTATAGCCACGGTATTTGCTCAATTGAGTAATAACTTTTTGTTTTGCAATACCGGCCTCCGATTGAGAAAAGCAGAAACTATGTAAGCCATCCCAAAACGTTTCCCGGTAAGAAAACGGAGCATGCAGATATTTTAATTTCCTGATAAATTGATCGTATCTGAGGGTAGCATGGCCTGCGGCCCGGTTATGAAAAAGATAGTTATATTTTCTTTCTAATTGTTCCAGTTCTTTCAGCTCGCTATAATTAATAAACTGGAAAGGAATGGTCCTGAGATTAAACCAACGGGAGTATTCGCTGATATAACTCATTCCATAAACCATTACTAAAGTATCCACTTTATTATACTGCAGATATCTCTTCAATGTAATATAGCCTTCAAAAAGATCGCTCCCCGGTATGGATAAATTGATCCATTTTTCCCCCAGCTGGCGAGGATTGATACTTGCATTTCCCCGCGAATCGCCGATGATAATATTTGTGAACCCGGTTTTCTTATTGATCTGGCCATATTGATACTGGCATTGAAAATAATCCACAGCATTTCCCAAAAAGAATTCAGGCTTTTGGGAAATGAACAGGTAAATAAGAGTACCTGATAATAGTACCGTTACCAGCAGGTACAGGATAGTCTTTGTTAAAAATTGCTTCATTTCCTAAAACTGAAAATAAATAAAATTGGTTTGCTTCCCAAAGTAGAACAGCACCAGCAACGCCAGTACAATATATACAACTGGTTTAATTCGCTGAGGAACCTGTAAGCTACGCTCATCTCTGCGCAACCACCAGTCGCAGGCTATTAAGGGAATAACATAACAGCATACGTTCCCGAACATTAAAAGATCTTTCGGTTGCTTAAAATTAGTAATGGAACATTTCAAATACCCGATGGCCTCCTTCATATCAGCGGCGCGAAAGAACACCCAGGCAAATGTCACAAAAGCAAAAGTGACTGTCATTTGCGAAAGTTCCTTTACCGAAGGCAGCCTGCGTTCCCGGGCAACAACATCCGTTGCATATTTTCGGTTACGGTTTAACAGCAGCAATGGCAAAAATCCACAGGCATGAATACCACCCCATGCAATATATTTCCAATTGGCCCCATGCCAGAAACCGCTCACCAGGAAAATGATAAACGTATTTCTCACAGCCTTTAATTTTCCCTGTTTGGAACCTCCCAGCGGAATGTATAAATAATCCCTGAACCACGATGACAAGGAGATATGCCAGCGGCGCCAGAACTCGGCAATATCACGTGAAAAATAGGGGAACCTGAAATTAGTTAACAATTCAAACCCAAACAGCTTTGCGGTACCTAAAGCGATGTCAGTATATCCGCTAAAGTCGCCATAGATCTGAAAGGAAAAAGCAATAGCCCCTACCATGAGTGAGGTAGCATGCTGATCATGATAATGGGTAAATAGGTTGTCTACAATAATCGCCAGACTGTCTGCCACCACCACTTTTTTAAACAGGCCCCATAATATCAGTCTACAACCTTCTGCAGCCTGCGTATAATTAAAAAACCTTTTTTTCCGGATCTGGGGCAGCAGGTGACTGGCCCTTTCAATAGGGCCGGCTACCAATAATGGGAAAAATGATACAAAGACAGCATAATCAATAAAGTTCCTTACAGGCTTTTGCTTCTCACGGTATATATCGAACACATACGACATACCATGAAAGGTATAAAAGGAAATGCCTATAGGTATGGCAACCTGCAATAAAACTACATTTGAATGTAAACCCAGTAAGGCAAGCGCCTGTTGAAATTGTAACGCAAAAAAATTATAGTATTTGAACACTCCCAGAATGCCAAGATTATTCAAAACACTCAACCATAAAAAAAGCCTGGCTTTTTTTATGTTTTGTAATGCCACGCCAAAACCATACAGGTAATCGAGGAAAGTGCTAATGACCAGCAGGACCATGAATTTCCAGCTCCACCAGCCATAAAAGAAATAACTGGCTATCAAAATCAATACATTCTGCCAGTGCAGTGACCTGCTAAACACAAACCAATACAGTATAAAAACAGACGGTAAGAACAATAAGAATTCGACGGAATTAAATAACACTACAAATGAAAGTTTTATTACAAATCAGGTCACCCCTTTTCATCATCCAAATGTACAGAAATTATGTCCGTGGGGTCCGTTAGGCATTTTCTACCGGATATCAGCCGGCCAGTTGATCCCGAATACCGCCCCCCGGGGGTGGCCAATCGGTTTTTTTACGGGGATTGCCTAATTGATTACACGTAAAAGTTTGAAAAAAAATGTGATTTTAACATTAAACAATTACTGGATTAGTTTGTATCCCGCCATAAAAAGTTATCTTGGGGCCGCATGCAAGGGCTTATTTATTACATTTCGGTACCATTCATTTATTTGCTTTCCCTCCTACCCTTTCCCATCTTATACAGGGTTAGTGACGGGTTCTATTTTATTCTTTATTACGTTTTTGGCTATCGAAAAAAAGTAGTCCTGCAAAACCTTCGCAATTCTTTCCCCGAAAAACCGGAAAAAGAGATCAAAAGATTATGTAAGGATTACTATCACTACCTCAGCGATCTCTTTCTCGAGAGTTTTAAAACGCTTACCATCGGGCGTTCCTCCATGTTAAAACGTTGCACATTAAGCCCCGGCGCAAAAGATATCTTCGACCGATTTAACCAGGAAGGAAAAAGCATCATGCTCGTAATGGGTCATTACGGCAATTGGGAATGGGCAGGCAATACCTTCAGCCTCCTTTGTAAACAAAAACTGTTTGTGGTCTATCATCCGTTTCGCAACAAATACTTCAACGGTTTGATGTATCGCATGCGTACGCGTTTTGGCACCGGTCTTATTGCCATGAAAGACACCTACAAAGACATGGTGAGACACAAATCGATGGTCAGCACCACTGCCTTTATTGCCGACCAAACGCCTTCCCCTGAAAATGCCTTCTGGACCACCTTTCTAAACCAGGATACACCTGTTTTCAAGGGCACGGAAAAAATTGCCCAAAAAATGGGTTATCCTATTGTTTATATAACAATAAAGCGACAAAAAAGAGGTTATTACAACATATTGGCGGAAGTATTGGCAGAAAACGCTAAAAACACCGTCGACGGAGAAATTTCTGAATTGCACACAGCCAGACTGGAAAAAGATATTCGTGAACAACCTGAAATATGGCTCTGGTCACACAGACGATGGAAGCACAAACGCCCGGTAGAAAAAAAATCATTCGTATAAAAAACCCTCTTGTTTTAAATCATGCAAAAAAAACCGGGTCGGGAGCTGATCCTTGCTACAAAACCGTTTGCCAAAGAAATTGTATGGAAAAGCTGGCTTTACAGCCTCTCTACACTTGCGATCCTGATGGCGTTGGTTTCAGGCATTTATTTTTCAGATAACATCTTCTTAAAAATTGGCTGCAGTATTGGCGCCGGACTTACCATGGTGCGCATGTTCGTGATCTACCACGATCACCAGCATCATACCATTCTTAACCGGTCAGTGGCTGCCAATATTCTTTTCACCCTGTACGGTATTTTCATCCTGGCGCCTACCAGCATCTGGAAGCGGTCACACGATTATCATCACAATCATAATTCGAAATTATTCAGCGCCAGCATCGGGTCATACCCGATCATGACCAAACAACGGTTTCTGCAGTCATCCAAAGCCGAGCAGCGTAGTTACCTGGCCATCCGTCACCCGCTGACCATTTTGTTTGGCTATATTACCATGTTTATTCTGGGCATGTGTGTGCGCTCCTTTGTCAGTGCACCCAAACGTCATTGGGACTCCCTCATCGCGTTGATCGTTCACTTTACCATTAGTGCATTGGTTTTTGTTTACCTGGGCTGGCTTACGTGGTTACTGGCGGCCGTTATCCCATTTTTGATCGCCTTTATGGTAGGGTCGTATTTGTTTTATGCGCAGCATAATTTTCCGGGCGTAACCTTCCGCGAAAAGGATGACTGGTGCTATGAGGAAGCGGCGATGTCATCGAGCAGCTATATGGTGATGAATCCTTTTTGGAAATGGGTGACAGCGAATATCGGTTATCATCATATCCATCATATCAATTCACGCATTCCGTTTTACCGTCTTCCCGAAGTAATGGACAAGCTTCCGCAATTAAAGGAAGCAAAAACAACCACATTGAATCCCTGGGATATCGTGGCCTGTTTCCGGTTGAAGGTTTGGGATCCGGGTACCAATTCCATGGTGGGACTTAAAGATGTGTACTACCAACAGCCCGCCATAAACGCGATAACAACCGCTAGTTAGAACTAAACTATACATTACGTGCAAATCCCTCCCGACGAGTCGGGAGGGATTTTTAGTTATATTTACCTATCCTCAAACAGGATGCTGGCATCTATGATAAAAACAAGCACGCAGGCGGACCCATCCAACCTCGTTGATAGATTTTATCCGCCTAAAGGCCAACTGTTAAAATGGATTGGGAACAAACAAAAATTTGCAGCTGTCATCACTGCTAACTTTCCTACGCAATACAACCGGTATTTTGAACCCTTTTTAGGCAGCGGGGCCATTTTAGCAACCGTAGCGCCTGCTAACGGTATTGGGGCAGACACCTTTAAACCATTGATCGAGATCTGGCAAACTTTAAAAAGCAAGCCCTCAACATTAAAAGCCTGGTATGCCGAGCGCCGAAGCCTTATTAAAAAAGGCACAACGAAAGAACAGGTTTATAAAAAAATCCAACAGTCATATAACAGTAACCCTAACGGGGCCGATTTTCTTTTCTTATCAAGGTCTTGTTACGGCGGCGTAATCAGGTTTAGAAAAGCCGACGGGTATATGTCCACCCCCTGTGGTGCACATACGCCAATCGCCCCGGAATCTTTTAATGAAAGGGTTGATTGCTGGTACAGCCGTGTAAAGAACACAGATTTTATTCATGCCGATTACAAAAAGACTTTCGCGTTGGCTAAAAAAGGCGATCTGATCTACTGCGATCCGCCTTACTCATTTAGTCAGAGTATTCTGTATGGTGCGCAATCTTTTAGTTTGCTTGAACTATTTGAAGAAATAGCCCGGGCAAAACGCAAAGGAGTATTGGTAGCATTGAGCATCGATGGTCATAAAAAATCAGGCAACTTCTTTTGTGATCTGCCAATTCCCCGGAACCTGTTTGAACGGGAAGTATTTGTAGACGTGGGTATTTCCATGCTAAGAAGATTTCAAAAGGAAGGTGAAACCCTGAACGACGAAAACGTACATGACAGGCTTTTATTAACGTATTAATCTACCATACATTTCTCGGGCAGGTATCTGCATACCGGTTACCAATTAAAAAGCCTATGATGAGTTCGTGCGTGCCTTTGCTGGCGGTATTCAGTGCTGTTTTTGTATAGTCGTACGAGTATCCTAAGTTGAAAGTATTGGCAACATTCAGTCCAACCATCCCGGCATATCCATCCTGGAAACGATAGCTGGCTCCCAGCCACAACAGATCCTGGTATTGCAATTTAATGTTTGCATCAAACTGCGGATTCGTAGGTGTTCCCGACACGTATTTCACCATAACAGAAGGCAATGCATTGATATCGTCGTTCAACAAAAAGCGATAACCCGCTGTGGCAAAAAAATGCGGCACCGCTTTGCCGGAAACCGGCGCAGTATTATCTCCATAACTTATAGCTGAAGGAATGATCTGCTGTGCAGATACCCCAACGAAATAATCCCCTGAATACAACCAAAGGCCTGCATTGAGGTCGGGTTTCAACTTATTTATGTTGCCACTGGTTTGCGCCGGATCTATAGTAACGCCATCGCCAAAGTCGGTTTTGGAAAGGTCGCGGTGCAACTGATTAATACCGGCTCCGAAACCTGCCGACAGGTTGGTGTTTGGCGTTATTCCTATATGATAGGCATAGGTAACATTAGCGGTAAAGTTGTTGAAGTTACCGGTATGATCGTTTAATAAGATCAACCCAATACCACTGTGTGGCTTGGAAGGTGTATAGTTTTCCCAATAGGATTCGCCGCGCGGATTTTGTCCGGGTAATTGAAAAGAAGTGGGGGTGGTTTTTGTATCTTCTTTATCAATAGGTCCCTGTATAGTTACATAAGCTGTTCGCGGCGCCCCTTTCAATCCTACCCACTGGTCCCGGGCGCTTACTTTTACATCCCAATAATTTTCGATACCCGTGAGCGCCGGATTTAAAATATAGTTGTTCAAAATATATTGGGTATAGTGTGGTTTCTGCTGTGCCTGCACAACTATTACACAACAAACCAACAAGCAGCCTATGTACAGTTTTTTCATATTGCTATCGAATAATATCTACATAACCCGCCATCTGGCTTCTGCCATTCTTCGGATTGATGATATAATAATACGTACCTACGGGCAACGGACTTCCATTGAACGTTCCATCCCATGATTGCGAATAACCTGCCGACTTGTAAACCAGTTGTCCATACCGGTTAAATACTTCTACCGTAGCACCAGGATAGGTGTTCAAATATTTGATCTCCCAGCGATCATGGATGCCATCACCATTGGGTGAAAATGCATTGGGTATATGCAGCGCTTTTAATACTTTGATGGAGATGTCATCTGAAGCGTTGCAACCTTCACCTGAAGTGGCCGTGAGCGTATAACTGATATCATCAGCAGGCGATGCCTGCGGTTGCAATATAGCCGGGTTACTTAATGCAGTAGGCGGCGACCAGCTATAACTCAGGTTTTGGCCTGAAGCCGTCGCCGGCAACGTAAGAAAATTCCCTTCCAGCAAATAGCTGTCGGGCCCTGCATTTACTATTGGTAAGGGATACACCTGCTCCGTTTGCTTTATTGAATTTACACAACTATTCGCAGCGGTATAAACGTACTGGATGGTATCTATACCCGCTTTTGCTATGGCCGGGCTTAACACGCCAGACTGGCTAACGCCTTTTCCGACATATACGCCATTTCCGGCAAGTCCATTTAACACCGACGCCTGGGTTATTTGAAAAGGCGCTACATCTATGCAAACAGGAGTAATGGGGTTGAACTGTAGTTCAGGGATGGCTTTTGCCGTAAGCGTTTTGTTTGAAGTACTTAAACAGGTTTCTCCGGAGTAAGCCACCACCTGTACCAGGTAATCTTTTGTATCAGGGGTATACAATACAGGATATGGAGAACTGTATTTTTTCCCGGCCGTGGGATCTTCATCTACTGTTTTGTTGGTAGGGTCATTGCTATAATCCCAATAAATTTCCAGGCGTACAATGTTACCAAAGTCAACTGTTGAATTATTGGTGAACGTCAGCATTTTGTTGCTGCAGATTGCATTGCCATCGTCGAAGGCGAATGCAGATTGCGGCGTGGTGCCATTTATGGTGAGCACCTGTTTAATTGAATCGGCACAGCCGTTATTGGAAGTAACCTTTACAAACACCGTATAATTACCGGTAGCGATGTATTTATGCTGCGGGCTTTGTGTCGTGGCGGTATTATTCGCTGCTGTTGCGTTAGGATCGTTAAACTTCCACAGGTATTGAAAAGAAGCCTGGGTGCCATCGGCAATGGTACTGGTATCGGTGAATTTTGAGAAAGGATCAGACAAACAGTTTTCCGGCAAAATAAAACCGGCTGTTGGTTGGGCCGTAATAGCTATTTGTTTTGCAGGTGCTTTATTGCTGCAGCCCTGATCACTTGTAGCAGTTAAATTAATGGTGTAACTGCCAGTTGCGGGATATACATAATTGAAAGCGGCGTTGGATGTTTTGGTCAGCGTTTGGCCATCACCCATACTCCAGGTGTATGTTGCAATAGCACCGCTGCTGATGGCAGATGCATCCTGCACAACAATATCATGTCCCACACAATAGGGTCCGGTAGTTTGGAAAGACGCTGCCGGCAAAGGATTTATGGTTATCGGTTTTTGAACAGTATCGGTAAGACAGCCCACCTGCGTTATAGCTGATAAGGACACATTATAAGTGGCCACTGTTTTGTACAGGTAAAAAGGATTCTTTGCGCCAGACACATCTCCATTGCCAAAAGTCCACGACCATTTGATGATCGGGTTGTCGCCCGTTACAGATTGATCGGTAAAGAAAGTGGTATCGCCCAAACAGGTACCGGTAAAAGCAAAATCAGCCGTTGGTTTCGGGTATACCTTCAGGTCGAAATCTATTTCCTGTTCACCGGTACAACCATCGGGTGTGGGATTATTCGCTATAATCCTGATAGGATACGTACCTGGCGCCGGTCCTTTATAAAGTTTAGGCAGCCTGTACAGGTATAGTAGTTTGCCATTTTTTACAAATGAGGAATCGGGCAACGGTGCATTGATTAATTCATCGGGATATAAACCACCGAACTGCCACTGTACTTTTGTGGGCATATACGGAAAGGTCATGGAGAAATTAAAAGGCGCATCCGTACAGGTTGCCGGGTAATCAACGATGGAGTATTCATTCTTTATAGAAATAAACTGGTAAAGGTCTTTCAAATTCATGCCGCCCGAAAAACCGTAAGACTCCACATTTCCCAGCCCATAGGCAATTATATTGAAACCGGTGTCGCAGGTAATATTATGCGTGCCGGCCGTTGTCTGTATTTGCGCATAGGTATAACCATTATCCTGCGGTACAGGCGTAAAGTTGTTATACGATACCCCATCTATTTTAAAACTACTGATGGCCGCCACATCATTTTTCAACACCACATTCAGAAAATGCGTATTGATATTAATGCCCGCCGGCTGCATGGAATTTAAAGTAACTGCGGCAATGGTTTGTTCAACCGGATTTAAATAGATCATCTCCGGATCGCCCGGCGATGAATTGCCATCACAACCCTGGGTAGTAAAATACTCGGCTACGAGGATGGGTTTGTCTGACTCAATAACATTGGTTGTTTTATTGGTAAACTCGTAATAAAAATTGTTTACAAAACCGGTTCCCGCGATGGCTGCTCCATTCAGCGTTACGTTTGCTGAAGGATCAGATTTTATGATGCGAAAAATATTCGTGGGGTTGGTAAGACTGGGAACCGTGATGTACTTCTTTCCCCAGGTAGCAGTGGGATACATTTCCTGGTACAGGTTATCGGCCGTACCGGCTCCCGGGCAACCAATAGTAATTTTTCCGCTTCCGCAAAAAACCGCAATCCGTTTACAACCCGAACCGTTATTCAGCGATCGCACCCGGGAACCGGTAAGGTCAACGCCACTGGTGCCTGAAATGGTGCCCAGCACATTATAGATCTGACCCTGTTGTAACGTAACCAGAAAAGGAACGTTCGCCGCCTTCCCGCCTTTTGTAGTGGCAGCCGGGGTTATTTCTACGGTAGTAGTTCCCGTATCGGCGGCTATTACAAAAAAATAGGAATAAGAATCGGGATCATTGGAGCGTTGGGTGTAATTCACGGAATAATAATCCCTGCCCAGCGTACTGGTGGGCAAACAAACGGTGGCGCCGGAAACAGCACTTACATAAATAAAACTATACACTACTACCGGCTTATCAGCAGTAACATGAATGCCGTGGTTATACAACCCATCATCCAGTAAAGCGGCACTTCTCGGAATATCAATGGTGGTAATTTGATTAGCCTGAACGGTAAAGCTTTGTGTGAACCCGATACTTGCAATAGTAACCTGGCCTGTAGTGGCCACATCGGAAGTAATGTACAACTGCATTTTTTCGGCTGGGGTGCCATTAAACATGCGTACGTGATTGCCATAGCCGATCCAGAAATCTTTCCCTTTATTGGAAAAATCCTGTGCTGTTAATAGGGAAGAAATGCATAGGGCCGTCAGTACCAATACGGTTCTCAGCAAGCTGGGCATGGGCTCGGGGTTGGGATGTTAGTCTTGAACGTTGTTCGACTGAAGATAAATTTAAAAGTTTAATATTTGATTCAAACAACCATTCATTAACAAAAGCCGACTGTAGAAGCATACACGATATTTTGCCTACCTTCCTATAATAACTTAAGCATCACTATGAAACAAACGATTCTGCTCCTTTTAATTGTTACCTGCCTGCAACTGAATGCGCAAACTACGTATGAAATAAAAAAGGATATCGGCTACTATCCTTCAACCACTTCGCAAAACGATGGGTATATCAAGTCGCAATGCACCATTGATCTTTATTATCCTACAAACAAGAAGAACTTTGCCACCGTGGTATGGTTCCATGGCGGCGGACTAACGGGTGGTAGCAAAGAGATCCCTAAACAACTTATGGATAATGGCTTTGCTGTCATTGGCGTGGGGTACCGGCTCTCGCCAAAAGTAAAAGCAGTGGCCTGCATTGAAGACGCTGCAGCGGCCACCAGTTGGGTGTTCACCCATATTGCTGAGTTTGGTGGAAACCCTAATGCCATCTTCTTATCCGGACATTCTGCAGGCGCCTATCTTTCATTAATGATAACGATGGACAAAAAATACCTTAACAAATACAACATCGACGCCAACAAGATAGCCGGTGTTATCTCGCTCAGTTCACAGACCATCACCCATTTTACCATCAGGGATGAAAGAGGTATAAAAGGCACGCAACCTATAATTGATGAATATGCCCCGCTTTATCATGTAAGACAGGATGTTCCACCCATTATTCTGTTTACGGGCGATGCAGAAAAAGAGATGCTTGGCCGGTACGAAGAAAATGCCTACCTCTACAGAATGCTCCTGTTAAATAAAGCTGCTGAGGTAAAGCTCTATAAAATGGATGGATACGATCATGGCAGCATGCCGCTGGCCTCCTATCCGTTGATGATAAAAGAAATTGCCAGACTACAGAAAGAAATAAAAAATTAGTTAAATTAGTAGCCGCGAAAGCGGCTTCTTCCCCTACCCCCTTGTCCACCTCTTTATTCCGTATTTTATTCAGATAGTTCCCAACCATCCGGCATTCATTGAAACGCTCCGCAAACCTTCTCTTACAAGGTAGCTTCGTAGTGTAACAAGGCAACGAAGGATTTTTCATTTTTAAAAAACTGAATTATGGTTACGGAAACAATCTCGACCGATGTGGTGGTAACGCCTACCCGGATCATGCAAACAGGACTTGCTTTCTGGTCATCAAAGGTTTTGCTATCGGCAGTTAATCTTAAATTATTTACGTTGTTGGCGCAGGGAAGCAAAACGGGGGAAGAGATCAGAACTGCACTGAACCTTCAGCAAAGAGGGCTCGCCGATTTTCTCGATGCACTGGTGTCCATGAATTTTTTACACCGCGAAGGCACTGGGGCCGAAGCAAAATATTGCAACACCCTGGAATCAGATGCCTATCTTGACAAAAACAAGTCCTGTTATATAGGCGGCATCCTGGAAATGGCCAACAACCGGCTTTATCCTTTCTGGAACAATCTGGAAGAAGCTTTGCAAACAGGAATGCCTCAGAACGAAGTTAAAAGCGGAAAGAAGTCACTGTTTGAGACCCTGTACGAAGATGAAAACCGGCTGGAGGAGTTTATTGCCGCCATGGGTGGTATACAAACGGGTAATTTTATTGCCTTTGCCAGCCAGTTTAATTTCGATCATTATTATACGCATTGCGATGTGGGCGGGGCCGGTGCAGACCTCTCTATTCAAATTGCAAAACATCATCCTTCTATACTTTCTACCAGTTGGGATCTGCCCCAGGTGGCGCCCATTGCCACCCGCAATATTGAACGACATCAACTGCAGGACCGGGTAGTAACAAGATCAGGCGATTTCTTTAATGATGAATTTCCAAAGGCCGATGTGATAACCATGGGAAACATTCTGCATGACTGGGATCTGACGCAGAAAAAAATGCTCATTCAAAAAGCTTATAATGCGTTGCCTCCAGGCGGTGCATTCGTGGTGATCGAGAATGTCATCGATGATGAACGAAAGGAAAATACCTTTGGCATGCTGATGTCACTGAACATGTTGATTGAAACGCACGGTGGTTTTGATTATACGGCTGCTGACTTTACCAGTTGGACAAAGGAAGCAGGTTTTAGCCATGTTGACATAATGCACCTTTCCGGCCCTGCCAGCGCCCTGATCGCCTATAAATAAATTCATAAATCAGTGTAAATCCCTCCTGTCCCGGCTTAGCCGGGACAGGAGGGATTTTTTTAGAAATAAACGAGATCCATTAGATGTAATCAATCCAGCTTAACATATTGCCACATGCGCAGATTTATCTAATTTCAGGCTCTTTTAAAATGTCACTATGAATAAATTATTTCCGGCACTCCTGATAGTATGCGTACTGGCAGCATGCAAAAACAAGGTGTCTACCACTACAGCTGTAGCCAGTAATAAAGACCTGGCCGCTCTCTTTGAAAAGTATTATAACGACCGGATGGCACTCTTGCCTGTGGAAGCTACGATCAACGGCGATTCCCTGTATAACGACCAGCTACCGGCGGAATTTACCGATAGCTACCGGCAAAAATTAACCGCCTTTTTTGCAGCCAACCTCCAGGCGGTTCAGCAATTCAATCGGGAACAACTCAACGAAACCGACCGTACCAGTTACGATATCTTCAAACGGGAAATGGAAATGAGTATCGAGGGCCTGAAATACCAATACCTTTCCACCATCGATTACTCTGTTGATGGACATGTGCCCTTTAACCAGTTTTATGGCTTACCCCTTACCTTCGGACAAATGGGAAGCGGCGCGGGCGCTCAGCCTTTTAACACCGTACGTGATTATGACAACTGGCTAAAACGGGCTGCTGCCTTTCCGGCCTGGGCCGACAGCGCCATCGTGTACTTCAAAAAAGGGATAGATGCTGGTAATGTTCTTCCAGCGAAACTGGTTGTGAAAATGATCGTCCAGATGCAAAACATGGTGGCGACCGATGTAACCAAAAGTTTGTATTACGGTCCCGTAAAAAGCATGCCCGCCAGCTTTCCTGAAGCTGATAAAAAAAGACTGACCGCTGCTTTTACGCCACTTATAAAAACCAGCCTGTCGCCCGCTTTTCAAAAACTGGCTGATTTTCTGAAGAAAGAATACCTGCCCAAAGCCAGAACAACCACTGGTATTAAAGATGTTCCGGATGGGCCTGCATTGTACAATTTCCTGGTAAGATACTGGACAACCACTCCTAAAACTCCGGACGAAATTTATACAACGGGGTTGGCCGAAGTAAAACGCATTCGCGGGCTTATGGACAGTGTGAAAAATTCAGTAGGCTTTAAAGGCGACCTGAAAGCCTTTTTCGAGTACATGCGTACCGACAAACGCTTTATGCCTTATAAAACCCCTGAGGAGGTTCTCAACGCCTTCAGGAACATCCAGGCACGCATAGAGCCGCACCTGAAAGACATGTTTGGCCACACGCCGAAAATGAAATTCGAGATCAGGCAAACGGAAGCCTTCAGGGCAGCCAGCGCCAGTGCCGAATACAAACAGGGAACCGTAGACGGAAAACGCCCGGGCATTTTTTATGTACCTATCCTGGATGCCACTACCTTCAACACCACCAGTGGCATGGAAAGTTTATTCTTACATGAAGCTATTCCCGGCCACCATTACCAGGTTAGTTTAACGTTGGAAAATACGGCGCTGCCTACGTTCAGACGTTATTTGTGGTATGGCGCGTATGGTGAAGGCTGGGCTCTGTATTGTGAAAGCCTTGGTAAAGAACTGGGTTTGTACACAGACCCTTATCAATACGCGGGCGCGCTGGGGGATGAAATGCATCGCGCCATTCGATTAGTGGTTGATGTGGCCATGCATGCAAAAAACATGACGCGTGAAGAAGCTATTGCTTATATGATGGAAAACGAAGCCATTTCAGAAGAAGGCGCCACCGCAGAAATTGAACGGTACATGGCCCTTCCCGCACAGGCTTTAAGCTATAAGATCGGCGCTTTAAAGATCCGGGAATTGCGAAACAAATACAGCCAGCAACTGGGTAATAAATTTAGCTTATCTGCCTTTCATGATGAATTTCTTCATTTTGGTTGCATGCCACTTGAGTTGGTGGAAAAAAGCATGGATGAATGGGCTGCTGCCAGTAAATGATCTAGAATTAACCAATTTCAATCCCTTTCGACTCGTCGGGAGGGATTTTTGTTTTTGGACTTTATCATGACGGAGTTGTCAAAAAATAGGCAGTTAGGCCAACCCGGTTCGCAAAATAAAAAAACCCAGGTCTTTTAACCCGGGTTTTCCATTTATTCCCTTAACTCTTAATTCACTTTCAGGATCTTCTGGATCGATACAGGCTTTTTACCTGCTCCATACAGTTTTATAAAGTAAGTACCGGTAGGTAATCCAGCTACATTGAAGGTTCCTCCGGAAGAAATGCTTTGCTTAAAAATAACCGGCATTCCATACATATCTGTTATCTCTACAGCAAGCGTTTGTCCAAGAACCGGGTCCCATTGAATGGTCAATACATTTCGTACCGGATTTGGCGCTAACACGAGGTTTTGACCAGAAATGGGAGTAGCTATGTAATTATAAGGTGTAGAAAAATCGCTGGTACAAACACCAGATGTTACCTGAACCGTGTAATTACCAGCTACTGCAGGTTGATATGTTTGGGCTGTTGCATTTGGTATAAGCGTTCCATTTAAAAACCATTGATTGCCGGTAACAGCATTGGATGTTAACACACCGCTACTAAATGTAATGGTTGGCGTAGGCACTGTAATTTGGTTCACAACAACACTAACAGGTGATGTAGTAGTAATTCCAGCGTTTCTTGTTGTTACAGTATAGGTACCGCCTGTTGTTGCCTGATAAGTAGTACCGGTAGCTCCATTAATGAGAGCGCCGTTCTTATACCATTGGTTGTTAGCGGCAGCGGTTGACGTAAATATAACAGAACTGTTGTTGCAAATAATGGATGTGCCGTTGTATGTTATTTCCGGCATAAACTTAAAGCCAGACATACTTCCTGTTCCCGCCGGCGTTGTCACACTTACGTTGCCTGAGGCGCCGCCATCAACCACTGCATCGATCCTAGTTGGGGAAACTACTGTAAATGACATAGCCGTTGTACCGCCAAACGTCACCACACTGGCACTGGTAAATCCTGATCCGGTAAAGGAAACAACCTCACCCTTGTGTGCAATGACAGGTGAAAATTGTGTAATAACAGGCGCATCGATACTATTTCGCAGAATAGTTATCTTATAAGGGTTTGTATTGGCGGCCACCAATTCGGGCTTGCCATCGCCATCCAGATCACCAACAGCTGCATACGTATCATAAGAGCCAGTAGCAAAGTCAACGTTGGTACCAAAAGTTATACTTGCCGGAGCCGGTGTGGTGTTTTCAAATATGGAGATCTTACCGCTTCTTGAAAGACCTGCGATAAGATCAGGTTTTCCATCGCCATTCAGATCACCCAGGTTGGTATTTCTAACTGAGAAATTAAAATTCTGAAGATTGACAAAAGAAATATTTCCTGGTGAACTCATATTTCGCAGGTATGAAACCGCGCCATTGTAATTGAGAAGCAGGTCCGGTTTTCCATCCATATCCATATCGCCTGCTGACAGTTGACCCGGATAGATACCGGTGGTGATATCAGGCAATTGCGTTAGTAAAAGGTTACCGCCTGTGCTCACATTCCTGAACACAGAGAGACTTGAACCGCTCCAATTGGAGACAATAAGATCTACCCGGCCATCCTTGTCAAAATCAGCCACGGCCACTTCATCAGCGTGCGAAAGCAGGGTAAGATTAAAGGCCGGGGCAAATGCGATGGCTGTTCCTACAGTAGTATTTTGAAGAATGGAAACATAACCGGAATTGCCACTGGTAACCACCACATCTGGTTTACCATCGCCGTTTAAATCGGCAATAGCCAAACTCAATGAGCCATCGCCGGTTGGGATGTCAGTTTTCGGGGCAAAACTCAGGTTTCCGCCTGTACTATTATTCCGGAAAACAGACAACGTGCTTTTAAGACCCTGGTTAAAATTGATTACAGCAAGGTCTTGCTTGCCGTCACCGTCAAGGTCGCCAAAGGCAATATGTTTTGCATCGTTCCCTACAGACAAATTCACACTATTTTCAAAAGATACATTACCTACAGAACTGGCATTCTTAAAGATAGAAATGCTATTGCCAACCGAATTGGCTGTTATCAACTCAGGTTTACCGTCGTCAGTTAAATCACAGGAGTAAACCGCCCAGGGGTATGCACCAGTAACGTAATCGCCCGCAGGCACAAATGAGGTAGTGGATAATTGCGGGTTACTGGTTGTAAACGTGGTATTGAAGGGCATTGATGAATAGCCCGTAAGATGATTGCTGGTAACAGTAATGGGGGCATATGTGGCGCCTGCCGGTACTATAACACTCAGTTGTGTAGGCGAGGCTGATGAAACCGTTGCCTTTACCGCACCAAAAAATACGGTGTTATCAGAAGCGGTTGCACTAAAATTGGTACCTGTTATTGTTACAGTTGCTCCAACAGCTGCAGCCGTTGGCGTGAAATTGGTAATAGCGGGCACGCCAAAACTAAAACCCGGCCGGGTAGCGGTACCGTTGGCGGTGGTTACCGACACATCGCCATTGGCGCCATTGCCAACTGTAGCATAAATGGTTGTAGACGAATTAACGCTGAAGTTAGTAGTAGGTACGCCTCCGAACATTACCGTAGTAGCGCCTGTGAAATTGGTACCGGTAATGGTTACTACGGTACCTGCAACCCCTATTACGGGAGTAAATGAATTTATAATAGGTCCATTGAATACAAATCCTGAAAGTACGGAAGTACCGTAAGGATTTGTTACGCTTACCTCACCACTGGCGCCTGGCCCAACAATGGCCGTTATGCTTGTGTTGGAATTAACCGTAAAAGAAGCCGCATTTACACCGCCGAACTTTACGGCGGTTACCCCGGTGAAATTTGATCCGGTAATAGTTACCGTAGTTCCGTTAACAGCGGTACCGGGTGTAAAGGAATTGATCACCGGCGCTATATTTGCGCCAATAATGTTCCGTAAAACAGATACATATTCCTCTGATGTATTAGCAGCAATAATATCCATACGGCCGTCGCCATCCAGGTCACCACAGGTAACATAATTGGGATATTTGCCTACTGCATAATCAATATGGCTGGCAAAAGAAATGTTGCCGGCCGTACCGGTGTTACGCAATACCGATACTGAATTGTCACTGTTATTGGTAGCAACCACATCTGGTTTGGCATCTCCGTCAAAATCGGTGATGGCAACGCCTTCCGTATAGTTACCGGTCGTAAAATAATCGAGTGTTCCTGAAAAACTGAGAACGCCTGGCGTACTCGTATTCCGTTTTACCACTATTGCATTGGAGAAAGCGCTGGCAGCTACCACATCAGGTTTATCATCGCCGTTTAAATCGCCCACGGCTACAGAAAATGGTCCGTTCACAATGGCCAGTTGCAGCGGCGCCTGAAACGAGATATTACCTGCTGTAGAATTATTTTTCAAAACACTCAGGTGTGATGAACTGGAATACTGACCCGTTACAACGATCTCCGATTTTCCGTCAGCGTCCAGATCGGCTATAGCAATGCTGAATGGGCCTAATCCGCCACTCAGGTCAACCCGGGGAGCAAAAGATAAATTACCAGGCGTACTGGTATTCCTGAAAACAGAAACAAGGTTGATGCCTGTGCCACTGTTTACGGCTGCTATATCCGGTTTACCGTCGCCATCCAGGTCGCCGATGGCAACTGCGTAAGAAGCACTTGCAATGGGGAGATCGATCCTGGAGCCAAAACTTATTGTACTGCCAGCCGTGGTATTTCTTAATACAGTAACCGAACTCACGTTCCAGTTGTTTGGTACAACAATATCCAATTTTCCATCACCATCCAGATCGCCGGTGGCCGGCGCTTCATGACCATTACTTTCGGCGGCCACTTCTAAACTGGCGCCAAAAGACAACGTACTTCCTGTAGTGGTATTGGTTAGTACTGAAACAGTGCCCGAACTGCCTTTTGATACCAGCAGGTCCGGCTTTCCATCAAGGTTAAAATCGGCCACAGCAAGGCCATGTGGATATCTGCCGGTTGTAAAATCCTGCTTCGGTACAAAAGAAGTTGCTGAGTAGGGAAGGCCTGCGCCGCTTCCACCATTCGACACCAGAAATGACAGCGCAGAATAGGCTGTGAGGTTATTGGTGGTAACTGTTATGGGCTGATAAGTAGCGCCAGCCGGCACACTAGCCGTAATAGTGGTGGCTGTACTGGCTGTAACCGTAGCTTTTGCGCCGCCAAAATAAACGATGTTATCAGTTGTTACATTACTGAAACCCGTACCTGTTATGGTAACTGAGGAATTGGTAGCACCCGATTTCGGTGAAAACGATTGAATAACCGGTTGGGCAAAACTTGCTAAGAACGTAAAAATACTAAACGCCAGCAAGGAAAGAGGCTTCGTCATAAAAAGGTCTTTGGGTTAACTTGGTTAAGCCAAAAATACCTTTTTCCTTTGAGAAATGAAATACCGGTCAACCTCCGGTTCTACCCATAAAAAAGTTAAAAAGAAGATAAGCATTTATGTTATACTTGTTTCGACTTCCGAAATTTTTGGAAAATCTGGTCAGCCTGATGTGATAATGATAAAATACAGAAGAAAATAACTTACAACTTCATAAACTTATAGTAAAACGCTTCGCCATTCTTTCTGCACAATACCTCCATTATAATTAACGTTATCAAACCTGATATACTTTTGGGTGAACGTTCTTCCACT
>NZ_JBJMLX010000384.1:0-3950 GCF_045805085.1 Niastella sp. | reverse complement strand
TGCTTTGAATGCATAATTACCCGTTTTTGTAAAGCGTACATTCCGGATCACGATTGTCAGATCAGCCCCATTAGCCGGCCGCAGATCGAGATGGCTGAAATGCAAAACAGAACCGCCATTGGCCAGGGAGGTAATGGTAACCGCGCCTACTTTATTGTAAGAATACCTGGTCCCTGTTCTGCCAATAGATTGTTGCGCCAGGTTTTGCAGGGCAACATCGCCCCGGCCGATCACATTCACGGTAGTATTTTGTAAAGTGGCATGAATGCCTGCAGGCAGATAAATTTTTACCGACGCATCGGGACTGCGTTGCCCGGCTGTGTAGAAAAGTACCAGGTCTTTTGATGTATTCACCGTTACCCGTTCCTGCTGAAAATTAAGCTGTCCGCCCAGCGCCAGGGGTTGCAGCACCAGCAGGTATTTTTTCATGGCTATACCATCCTGCGCTGTTACCACCAATTGGTCGCCGGCGGTAATAGCTCCGTTGCTTTTAATATTTCCCAGTTTGTCTGTAACCCGGTATTGTTGTACAGAACCGTCTTTCGACATTAGTTGTTCCAGTAATTGTTGTACGGTTGGCTTAGTTGATACCAGGCCCTGGTCTTCGGGTGTATCTACCGTAAAGCGAAATGTGCTGCCGGTTACAATTACTATAGTATTGTTTTTTATTGCTGCTATTTGCGTGGCCCGGGGTGTTGGCTTGATGTCGGTTGAGCCATTGGCCCTTACTACAGGTAAAAAGAAGATACAGGCGGCAATAGAAAGCAATACATTTTTTATGACCATAGGTCATAAATATAAAGGCATTATTAAAACAGGCAGTAAAACCTATTGGCAATTGATGCATATATATTAGCATATGAACTGAAAATAAAAAGGTGCCTCAAACAAATATTTTGAGGCACCTTTTTATTGTCAACCTTATTTTTTACTGAATAATCAGTTTTTCAACTTTTTTACCCTGATCGGTTATTACGGTTAAAAAATAAAGACCTTTTGTTAAATGCTGTACCGGTAGTTGTGTTTGCATTCCATTTACAGCAACCGATCTTATTAATCTGCCGGTGCCATCGCGCAATTCAATCCTGTTACAGTTGGCAGTGCTGTTGATAAATACAGTGCCCTGGGTTACCGGGTTAGGCTTGATGTCGACTGTAAAGTTGTTATCTGCAAAAGTTACTATTCGTGTTGGTGAATAACTGAATTTACCATCTATATCTATTAACCTGATACGGTAATAATTTTTTCCTGGTTCCGGATGGTAGTCGGTAAAACGGTAATTTTTCAGGGAAGAACTGCTGCCGCTTGCTGCCAGCGTACCTGCAGGTATATAGTTTGTGCCATTGGTGCTTCTTTCAATAACAAACTGGCTGGTATTCGATTCGGAATAGGTAAGCCATTCTAATAAAGCAGTATTCTTATTGTTGGTAGCTGTAAATGCGCCCAATACCATCGGCAACGCGTTAGGGGGAGGAACGCTGCTGAGCCAGAATTCAGAGAAGCCGGTTACTTCAAATTCGGCATAATATCCTTTGTCATAAGGAATAATGTCCACCTGCGAAGGACTAATAAATCGGTATATACCGTTCTTATTGTTGGCTAACGAACCATCCTCTTCTGATGGGGCGTTACTGTATTGCGTAATGCCTGCATCATACGCACTTGAAAGTTTTATGCATCCATTACAATCATTAGCATTAAAATACATTGCCCAAATATTATCCTCTGTAATGTAGAATCGGACCTTTACAGGGGCTGTAGGTTTATTAGTTGATCGAATAACAATATTTCTTCCCAAATAATATTGATAACCATCATTACAGGGTTCGAAATCATTTGGGTATACTTTTACTTCAGTGTTGCCAAGGTCTTGTCCGTTTGCATTGATGGAGGCGATGAGTTTCATGCCGGGATCGAATCCCATGTCTGAGGTGAAATCGATCCAGTGATTACCACTCACGGGTTGAATAATTCCACTGGTAAGGCTATCGCCTTCATAAATGGAAGCTTTATCGAAAATGTGCACATCGTCAATGCCTATTCCTTCCCTGGTAACAGACGAATCGCTTTGGAATACTATTCTGAAGCGTATCGTGGCGCCTGTTGCTGGTATATCAAAGCTTGAGACGTGCCACCGGAGAAAGGATCCTGCCCATGAACTGTCTAGCCTTTGATACCAGTTGACACCGTCCTGAAAATTGCCCAGTTTTTTCCATATTTGTCCATCCGTACTGTATTCAACCCAGTGATGATCGGATGCCCCATTGTCCTGCATATCGTAAATATGGCTGAACGACAAAACAGGTTGTGTCAATGGGCTTAAGTCGAAACAGGGCGAGTACAGGTATGATAATTCGTTGTTATTATACCCGCTATTTATTCCGGTAATCCAGGCTTTATTGCCATTGGCCGCATTTTTAATCACGGCGCCGGAGGGCTTACCGCATTGCCAACTGCTATTGATGCCTGCGGTAAACCAGGAGCTGTTAGCTCCTTCAAACCCTTCGAGGTAAGGATAGTTGGTGATAACATTAGTTATATAAACAGTTTCTGAAATGGTGTCATTGACCGGATAGGAATCGGTATTATAGTGTGTCCATGCCTTAATATTATATTGATTCGATTGCGAGAGGTCGGCTGTTTGGTTAAACGTATAGTTTATGGTAGCGAAGGGGGCAATAGCTGTTATATTTTCAGTAACCGGCGTGTTGCTGTTAACCTGGTAGCTTACAGGAACATTTGTAAGAGTAACGGGACCGTAGTTCCTGATCTTTATGGTCACAGGCTCAGCCGGACCGGAAGAACAGCGTACCCAGTAAGGATTTACTATCTGCATCATCCCTACCGCATCATTTTTTAGCGTAAACGTTACATCATCATACGTGTAGCCATTTCTTAAAGAGCTGTTATCGGTAGGGAAATTTCCTTCCTCGCCCATTTTGATCTGAAAGCTGCTGGTGAGTGTTTGTGCAGGCGAGGCTGTACCCAGTGTTTCGGTGATATTTACCGGTGGCATAGGGCTATAAACACCGGTATCTGCCAGTTTGTAGGGTAAAGTATATACTGGTATCCATGCATCCTGATCGCTTCCCCTGATCCAAACCTTATTGCCGGCGGCTGAAAAGGTAATGCCTTGGTTTTTCGCATATAATGATAACCATACCTGTCCGGTTGTGCTGTAATTAGCCAGGTTAAAGGTGGCAATGAGGCTGTCGGCGCATGAAGATAATTGATCAAGGGTAATAGCGCGGTTGCCGGTTCGCGCCATACCGGTATTTACAAAAGTTCGCGCCCGGCCATATGGGGTGCTGCTGTTGAAGTCGCAGCGATCGAGCCCTTCAAAACCCATGGTGCCTTTATAACAGGTTTGGGCTGCTGCGCTTTCAAATCCTTCAGTATAGGTAGGGTTTAATACAACAGGGTCGTTTTGCAAATGTTTTATTATAGTAGTAGTGGTATCATTACCGGGTATGGTATCGTTGCTGTATTTGATCCAGGCTTTAACGGTATAGGTTCCGGGCGCGCTTAAATCATAAGCACTCGAAAACCGGTAGGTAAAATTTGAATGGATCCCCAGGTTTATATTGGTGGTTTCTGTTACCGGTATTCCGCCATTTACCTGGTAGCTGATGGCAGCAGGCCCGGATGCTGCTACATTACCCAGGTTGGTGATATGAACCTGCGGTGTCATGGCGCCCAGTTGCGAAGAAGTGTATTTACGCCCGGTATGAGCGGCTACCACCAGTGAATCGGGCGTTACATCATAATTAAGTACAGGCAGCGTGCATCCGCCGGGTACCAGTAAAGAAGGTTGAGCAATACTGCGGCGGCCGATAGTACCTCCCATTACACTGCGCACCGCCAACCAGTAGGTGCTGTCTTTGTTCAAACCATTGGCCAGGTAAAAGGTATCGGTGGTAGAAGCAATAACCTTCATATCGCCATCTTTG
>NZ_JBJMLX010000383.1:0-4341 GCF_045805085.1 Niastella sp. | reverse complement strand
TTTGTGGAACGTATTCAGATTACCATCCGGCACCACCGTCTTCAAATGGTTATATGATAATATTTTCATTCATCTGGCGACGCCTTATTTCGGTGCATTTGTGCAGGCGGTGTTGTATATGTTGCTGTGTTGGTCAGTTGGGTATTGGATGGATAAGAAGAAGATCTATGTGAGAGTGTAGGAAGTAAACCTATCAACCTGTATTCCTGGTCAACTGGTTAACTCGTCAACTGGTCAACTAGTTAACTTGTCAACTAAATCAACCCCGTTCTTTCCATAAAAGCATTATTAAACACCCGCTGCGTCACCTCATCCAACAACTTGTGTCTCGCCGTCAACCATTTGTTTACCGCCGCATCGCCATACATTTGGCGAATGCGCGGTTCGGTTAGGTTGAAGTTGATCTTGCCCCAGTGTAAGGCATAGGGGAGGCCGATCGCTTCAAACCGGTTCCACACGCTGCTGAAGAATTGGCGGCTGGTGGCCGATTCAACGCCATCCATTTCCAGCACACAGGTCTTTTTGAATTTAGTGAAGCCAAGGGTGGCCTGCGTACCTTTTACAAAACGCAGGGCCAGCGCGCCGGCAAACGGTGTCTTTTTGTTTAGTTCCACAATTTCTTCAATAGCGCGGCTGGCATTAGAAGTGCCGATGGCAATGGCGGCGCTCGCTGCTTTGCCCCGGAATTTGGTGTTGGTAAAGATCTCGCCAATAGTGCCGGTAGCCTGTTCATTGGCGGCAAACGCCAGCGGAAATAATTTGGTTACCAGTGGCGGCACCAGTTTTTGCGTAAGCTTCTTACCGATATTATCTAAAACAGTTTGTACCAGGCCAAGCAGTTCATCGCCATATTGAAATTTACCGGCGGGTAAGGCGGGTTTGTCGTAATCAGTTCTATAAGGCGTTTTATACATGGCTCTCAGGAATACGCCTTTGTCTGCATCGTCAACGGCAAAGCGATGCGGATTTACGATCACTTCAAAATGATATAAACTACGGCCGGGGCTTTCGGGCGGGAAGGGGAGAAAATCATCGAGCGCCTCGAATTGCCATTCATTGATAGCTTGTTTTAGTTTGTCGTTATATGGAATGTTTGATGAGGTGTGTTTCTCCAGCAGGAAAATAGGTTCTGTTTCCAGCAGTATACCATGTACAAAACCAAAACTGCCAAAACTTACTACGGCGGAATTGAACAGATCATCATCACGAAACACTTCAGCGCCCAGCCAGTCGGTAAAGGCTTGCGAGGCTACGGGGTACGATGCCCGTTCGAGCCACACATGACGATTGGCGCCGGTGACAAGATGTAAACCGACAATGGCATCATGTACGGCGCCCACTTTAAACCCGGCGCCATGAGTGCCCGTAGCAGTAGCGCCTGCAATGGTTTGTCCGTTACTGGCGCCGGAAGCACGCAGGCAACGCATCCAGCCATTCTCTTCTTCCAGCTCCTTGTTCATTTGTAAAATGCTCATGCCGCATTGCGTAAAAACAAGGTCTTGTGCAGTTTTACCAGTAGCGAGGTATGAAGGCGATAAAAAACTATTGCCCATGCTAAAGAACGTTCGCAGCTCACGGGTATCAACCAGTCCGCCATTACAAACTGCCACATCGCTAAAGCTCCAGCCATTGCCAAGCGCCCGCAGGCGGATGTTATTGTCAATGGCATGTTGTATCAACCATTGAAAGTTTTTTGTGGTAGCCTGGTAATTCTTTTCCTGTTGGGAGAAATCGAAGGGCAGCCGAAGATTAAAACTGGCATCTTTTGTTAATGTAACAGTAAAGTTCTGGTGACCGTTTTGCCAGTCGGTAATGGGGAGCGCAAGAATGCCATCAGGTAAAGCCATGTGTTTTTAGTTGTATTTTTTTAACTGGTCAACTCGTCAACTCTATACTAATTTCCTAAATGACCCGGTTGCGGGTTAGGCGGGGCGCAACACCAGCTGATCTTCTGAGGTATTACAATTCCCAAAGTAATAACCGTTAATAACACGTGTGCCGGCGTTGATTTTACTACCACTTTATTGAGGTGATTGTACCGTTTATCGCATTGTGGACGAATGTCTTTCGACTGGATCAATCCCCAACAGTAATGCCAAACGGTAGTGTCTTTGTTGATGTTGGTGGCGTCGGCGCAATCGTATTCGGTAATTATTTTAGTGCTGCTGCAACTTATCAATATGCAGGTTGTTGCGGGTAGAAAAGTTAAAAGAAAAAATGACAGTGTTTTGGTGAATGTGACAGGCAATTGCATATGATTTATTTATTAGTACGTGGGTAGGAGTGGGAACGGTAAAAAAGACACCCAAATCTAGGGGTTTGTCACGGGCATACCAATACCACAATGGGGGTAACAAAATTTAATGATGAATGTCAAAATATTCATTAATTACAAAGCAGTATCAAACAGTCGATTATCATTTGTGTGCAGAAATGTGTGAAAATTATGACAACAACTTTTATGTAGTTGTATATCAAAATGCGTTTACTTTGAAGGTCCGGGACAAACTACTCGTGAAAATATAAGAAACGATTGTTCCACCCCAGGTAGCACAACAATAAAACATAGGTATGCAAACGCTCTCTCCCCGAAAATACGTGCAAACAAAGGCACGCACATTGCCCGTGAGTAAATGTATGGTGAATAAAGACTGGGAAGAAAGTCAGATCGCCAATGTATCGGTAATGCGAAAACATACGAACGGAAATGTTACTATTGGTTTGTATCGGGTTGATCTGTTGTGTCTCGGGGTAAAAGACACCGTGTTTTTTTTCAATACCTCAGAAAATGAATTTTTTGAAGAATACGGCCAGGAGTTGGCAGATTTCAAGGAAATAGATTATGCCCTTGCGCACAATATTGTTTATGCCGGTCATGATTTTGCCCTCGAGTTTGATATTCATCCTCACCACAATTTTGAAATTACCCGCTATATTCTGGAAGAAGACAATAATGCAGTACCGGTGATCGATGTTCCTTTAGGTACTGACGGATTGCCACATTTGATCGTGGAACGTTCAGGGCAGTTTGCCGAGGTACTGGCCAAGTTGAAACAATATGCAGGCGAAGGAAATTATTATTATACCATCGAGGAACCAGGCGTGCCACCCCGGTTACGGGAAGATTCATCTGGCATCAACCTGTTAATAGATAACATTCCACCCGGTGAAGTAAGTTTAAGCAATGTGCAGAACATTCGCTCAGACGATATGTTGAATACCGAAAAGGTACAGCAACGATCGGTGTTGGAGCAGATCACCATTCATGCAGAACTGCTCACCCGGTTACTTCCCCCCGAAATAAATACCTGCACACCCCAAGAAGAAGTGCAATGGCACGAGATGTGGGATGAAATTGGCCATGGTGCAGAAGCACCCAATAACGTGCTGGAAGAACATTTTGAAGAACACCTGGCCGTGGTAAAGCAAACTGATGACCTCGCCGACTTGCTGGATCGCAACAATGAACAACTGATGCGTCAGTTTGAAGATGGTATGGCGGCACTGGCTAACGAGTATGCGCACAATCCATTGGCCCTGCAAACCATTTACGAACAGGGCGTGCTGCTCGATCTTCCTTCCTTATGCGACGTGGCCAAAAAGCATGCGGTCAAAATGTACAAATATTATCCGGTGTTGAACTTTAGCCTGGCGTTAGGCGCGCTGATCCAACAGGAGCAGGATAGTCGGTTTGATCAGATCTATACACACCGGGATATACGCGAAGCAGTACCGGGATATGAACAATACCATTCATCAGAAGTGATCAATTTCTGGTTAACGCGCTTATGGGTTTGCCTGGAACAAAAAGATATCAAACGCGCCGTACAATATTATTTTATGCTGGTTGATGGTAAGGCCACCGGCTGGTTATTATTACCCGTGTTGGAGAAGTATGTGGAGGTGTTGTATCGGTATAATAAGGCGCTGAAGGATTTAGAGGAGACTGATGGTGCGTAGGTTGGAAGTTGACCAGTTAACCAGTTGACCAGTTAACCAGGAATACAAGTTGATAGAGTTGACGGGGTTGATAGAGTTGACAAGTTAACAGGTTAACAAGTTAACAAGTTAACAAGTTGACCAGTTAACCACTTGATCAGTTAACCAGTTGAACAGTTGACCAGGAATAAACGTTGATAGTGTTGACGGAGTTGACAGCTTAAAGAGACCGTGAGCGAAGTCGAGGGCTCGACTTTTTAATTTCTCTGTTTTTCGTTTTTAATTTCTCTGCTTCGCCCGCCGAAGCTTTAGCGTTGGAGGGCCTTTTGCCCAAAAAGTAAATTTTTTTTCAAATTGCCCCATGTAATAATACACGCCTCTTAATAACGATAAAGTCACTCA
>NZ_JBJMLX010000382.1:0-11006 GCF_045805085.1 Niastella sp. | reverse complement strand
AGATGCCCTAAGCAGAAATTCAATTGACTTGTTGACATTTATAATGAGCTCATTGGGATAGGTAGGCCACAATAACAATTCGTTTAATTTATTTCTGTTTGAATCAAGCATAAAAATGCTGCCATTTTTCTTTTGACCAGGCGCTTTTTGTGTAACAAATGGCACCTCACATTTTTCAATATACAGGCGCACCGGCTGGCTATAGTTATTGACAACGCGCATTTTAAAGTATGCGTACTCATACAGATTGGTATCTATGACAAAGCCTTTTACCAGACTAAAATCCAGCCCCCCCAACTTATTCCCTGCTTTTTTTTCAATACAGGAAACAATGCTGAAAAACAGCAAACCGATCAATGATATTCTTTTCAAGCCTGGCATTTTAGAAAACGATGCTATTTACAAATCCTGATGATGTTTTTTAACATACTTATAAAAAAACTCATTCGTATACAATATGATATCCTTTACTATTTTACCGCCATCCCGTTTTTGTATTGTAAATTCTTTTTTTTGCGTATCAACAATAACAATATCTCCTGGTTTACATTCAACTACACCAAGCTGATATATTTCTGCCAACCCATTTTTAATGATACAATAATAAGTATCAGATTTATTCCGCAGATCGTAATTGTTTATATTGCTTTCCAACACTTTTACTTTCAGGATGCCAAAGCCATTATAACCATTTGGAACATCTACCGATAAAACTTCACCTTTTAAATGCAAGGCTAACTCATCGAAATAACGACTACTATCCCTGGAATTCTTCCTGAGATTATAAACAATTAAAAATATCAAAACAACAAAAGCTATAATAATAGTTACTTTTCTATTCATACTACCTGCCTGGGTTGGAAAACTATTTCTTTTTATAAAATATTGCGTGAGGCTTTGTACTAAGTGTATATGACCCACCGCCATAAACATACCAATAATTCCCGCAACCAACTCCAAAACTAACAGGCCCATTAACAGTATAGCCAACGGCGAGCCTTTCCAATATGTTTATATTGCTGAAAAATTAAAATTTAAAGTTCTATTTTCTTTAAGGTCAAAAGGCACATCCGTTTTGCCACAACCACCTTTAAGTTTTACTTTCGTGCAGCATGAATATCTACACCACCCCGGGATTTGTTACCATCACCTGTCATAAGCGAACCATGCTTTATCTGGAACAGGAAATAAAAGAGCTTGGCTTTGAGCTGATAGAAACTTTTGTTACCGGTGTAAAGTTAAAAGCAACGGTGAATGAATGTATCAGGCTCAACCTGAACCTTCGTTGCGCCAGCCAGGTATTGTATAGTCTTCAATCGTTTAAGGCACGTAATGCTGATGATGTATATAATAGCCTTCTCCACTATCCCTGGGAAGAGATCTTACCTGATGGGGGGTACTTTTCCATTACCAGTAATGTCAGCAACGACAGCATCAATAACAGCATGTACGCCAACCTGCGCGTGAAGGATGCCATCATCGACAGACTGCGCGAAAAAAGAGGAACACGTCCCTCCACGGGTTCTGCTTTAACAGGTGCCGTGATCCATTTGTTTTGGAAAGAGGAGAACGCCGAAATCTTTATCGATACCTCGGGGGATTCACTGGCCCGGCATGGATACCGCAAAATACCCGGTCAGGCGCCGATGCTGGAATCGCTGGCTGCCGCCACTATTTATGCTTCCCGTTGGGACAGGGTGAGCCCCTTCGTGAACCCTATGTGTGGTTCGGGAACCGTTGCTATCGAAGCCGCCATGATCGCAACCAATCGCAGACCCGGTCTGTTCAGGACCAACTATGCTTTTATGCACCTGCAGGGCTATGATGAACAGGTATACCTGCAAGAGGACGCCCGGCTGGAAGAGCAGATCAAAGAAATACCTGGTCTTCGGATCATCGCTACCGATTACAGCGCTAAAGCCATTGAGAATGCCCGAAAGAATGCAGTGGCCGCCGGTGTGGCCAGCCTGATAGAATTTGCCGTTTGTGATTTTGCTGCTACAGAAGTGCCGCCCAATGTGCCTGGCATCTTTTATGTGAACCCTGAATACGGAGAACGCCTGGGAGAAGTAGCGGAACTGGAAAAAACATATAGTCGTATTGGTGACTTTATGAAACAAAAATGTGGCGGTTACTTTGGTTATGTATTTACCGGTAATCTTGAACTTGCCAAGAAGATTGGCCTGAAAGCAACCCGACGTATAGAATTTTATACCAGTACTATTGACTGCCGCCTGCTGGAATATGAATTGTATAGCGGAACCCGTTCGGAACCAAAGTAGCGGCGCTTTTAACCTAGTCTATCTTCACCACACCTTCCTTAACCGCCGGGAAGTTGGAGAATATTTTACCGTCATGACCGGGAATAATATACCTGGGATTGGTTACTAATGTTTTCATTCTTTGCATGGCCTTTATATATCCAGCAGGGTCATACGTACCACCAGCCGCTGCCGGTTGCATATGTTCCAAACTATAATATACCCATATATTATCAGAGGCAACAATTACTTTATTTGTACCCGTTTCAACCAGTACATACTGCGAGTTGAAGGTGTGCCTGGAACCGGTAAATACTTTTATGCCGGGAATTATTTCCTGGTTATCACCATTCACAAGCGTTAATTTACCTGCCAGGTTTTTGTCTATAAGTTTTCTTACATCTCTTTTATTAAATCCACCGGCAAAACCACCTTTTTGCCAGGCAGCACCCACATAATAGTAAAAATCATCCTGCTGCATCCATACCTGGGCATTGGGAAACAGATCGAGTCCATCTATGTGGTCCCAATGCGGATGGCTTAATATAATATCTGTAATATCGGTAGGTTTTAGTCCTAATTTTTGCAATGTTGAATCGGGCCGTATATAGCTCACAATGTCAAATTCTTTTGCATCGGGGATATCGTTTAAAAAACCGGCATCCACTAAAACAGTCTTACCATTTCCTTTTATCAACCAGATCATGAAATCGATCTGTACACTATCGTCTTTGGGTCCTTTGTCAACCCAATTAGATATTGGCCATGGAGGAGAAGACGAGGCAAATTTCAACGCATATACTTCGTATTTTTTCGACTGCGACCAGGCGCTTTTTGAAGCTATAAAGCTGATAAGGACAAACAGAATAACATTTTTCATTAATGTATACATTAGTGCCCTGAAGATAATAAAATTGAACAGACTCCATATAAAAAAGAGAGATACTCAAAAAGTACCTCTCTCCTATTTTTCATGGTTATACGTAAATCGCTTTAGCGAGCCCGGCGATAGCACTATTCATGTTAGTTCTCTGTTAGATCACTGCCTTACATACCATCCGGAATATTAGGTTCTACCAGCTTAATCAGCTTATCCAGCGAATCCTGCCAGCCCAAATAACACATTTCTGCGGGAATAGCAGCAGGGATGCCTGTTTGTTCAATTTTTAATTCTGTACCAGCAACAGTTTTGCGGATCCACACTGAAGTAATCATTTCTCCGGGCAGATTGGGATCATCAAATTTATCGGTGTATTTCAAAAATTCATTCGGTTTAACTTCCACGTAAGTTCCACCAAAAGAATGGCCGTTACCGGTTGTAAAATTCGTGAATGACATTTTGAAGGTGCCGCCTGTTTTTACATTCATTTCCTGAACGGCACAAAGAAATCCATAAGGAGGTAACCAGGATGCAATGGCCAGGGCTTCGGTAAATGCGCGGTATACCTTTTCAGGGGATGTTTTAATCATTCTTTGCAGCGAAACTGAATTGTTTGACATACGATTTAATTTTGTTGACACAAAGATGGGCCGAATTCGGGACTTAGGCGGTGGCTGATCGGGACAAAATGAGGGTTATTTGCGACATGGCTGACAAAAATCACCTCTTCAGCGATCTAAGTCATTTCCGCAACAAATTATGCTATGAATTATAAACTAATGAAGTTTATATGGGTATGCGTTTTATGCATAGGTAACGATCAGCGATGATCGACCGTGCAATCATGCAAGCATCTTTTGGGCTTGAAAAAACCTGTTATCAGTATTAATGCCCCGAATGCAATTGCAGGCCACCCGCCCTGGCCGGTATATTTAATACCGGTATGGATAAAGATCCCTGCCACTTCCATCCTTATTATATACTTGTCAGCCAATCCACTACCGTTTTTAATCAGAAGCATATGAACAACTGATTTAGAACGACTTACACAGAAACAGGGAACATTGATACATTTTTACATATCACTTTAGGCAATCTTTCATCCGAAACCGGTCACCCGGATGCAGAAATTTGCATCTAACCCCCAAGAAATCTAGTAGTTAACAAAAACTTTGAGCTAAAAACTTAAAACTAAGACCATATATTTGCCCATTCTTTAAACCAACACTTTATGAATTTTAACCGAGTGAACAACATAGTGGGTTGGGTCGTGTGCCTGATAGCTTGTAGCGTTTACGTGCTCACTATGGAACCAACCGGCAGTTTTTGGGACTGCGGTGAGTTTGTCAGCAGTGCCTATAAACTCCAGATCCCCCACCCTCCGGGAGCCCCGCTTTTTATCCTGCTGGGCCGTTTTTTCATTATTCTTTTTGGCGACAATCCAACCAATGCCGCACTCGGCGTGAATTTCATGAATGCCATCGCCAGTGGCTTCACCATATTATTCCTGTTCTGGAGCATCACCCATTTTGCCCGGAAAATGGTAAAAAAAGAAGGGGTTGAATTAACCAGACAGCAACTGATCACCATCATGGGTGCCGGCGCCGTAGGCGCCCTGGCCTATACTTTCTCCGATTCTTTCTGGTACAGCGCCGTTGAGGGTGAGGTGTACGCCTTATCATCTCTGTTCACGGCCGTGGTTTTCTGGGCCATCCTGAAATGGGAACATGAAGTTGACACCGAAAGTAAACTGGACGGCCATAAATTTTCCCATGCTGACCGTTGGCTGATATTTATTTTTTATATGATGGGTCTGTCAATCGGGGTGCACCTGTTGAACCTGTTGACCATTCCCGCCATTGTAATGGTGTATTATTTCAAACGCTATAAAGTTACCACCTGGGGAACTGTGGCTGCCTTCTTTGCAGGTTGCGTAGTCACCGGGCTTGTACAGGTGGCTATTATTCAATGGTCGATCAAGGGCGCAGGCCTCTTTGACCAGTTCTTTGTGAATAATCTGGGTACCTCCTTCTTCGTAGGATTTGCTACTTACTTCGTGTTGCTTGCGGCCTTGTTGGTCCTTGGCTTGCGGTTCACCGGCGCACAGATCCAGAAATTCACCGTTTTTGCCATCTGGTTATCGGCCATTATCTTATTATTCTGTTTCCCCTTTATAAATGGCGGCATCACGTTCCTTGTACTATTAGTAGGTCTGGCCGTTTTAATTGGCTTCTGCTATTATGTAAAGGAAAATATCCTCTCCTTTTTGAAGATCGGTCTTTGGTCTACCATCTTCCTCATTCTGGGTTATTCAACGTACTTCACTACCCTGGTGCGCTCTTCAGCCAACCCATCGGTAGATATGTATAATGTTGACAACCCCGTGAGCCTGGTAGGTTACCTGAGCCGTGAACAATATGGCGACTGGCCGGTTTTGTACGGTCCTGATTATGTTTACCGCTCGCCCTTTGTTACTACAGGCGATCTGTATGTAAAAGGAAGCGAAGACGGAAAAGACAAATACGTGGTGGCAGGTAAAACCCGTAAACAGGATTTCAGCGCCAGCCCCACAGAAGAAGACAAACAACAAATTGCGCAACAGCACAAATGGGATCCGGAGCTGGTTGAGAAGATCGGACCGCACATTTTCCCGCGGATGTGGGACAATGGCAATGAGCGTAACCAGGAGTACGTGTACCAGACTTTTAGCGGGATGAGCGGCGAAGCCCCGCCAACGTTCTTCAACAACATCCGTTACTTCCTCGACTACCAGTTCCGCTGGATGTACTGGCGTTATTTCATGTGGAATTTTGCCGGTAAACAAAACGACCTGCAGGGCTTTGGCAACCGCCGTGACGGTAACTGGAACAGCGGTATCAACTTTGTAGATAAAGCATTTGGCCACAGTACGCCTGCCGAACTGCCTGATACAGCCGGTACAGCGAACAAAGCCAACAACAAATTATTCTTCCTGCCATTCATATTGGGTATTATAGGCTTTATATTCCAGTTGAACCGCAACAGACGTGACTGGATCATCAGCTTCCTGTTATTCTTCTTTACAGGGTTGGCCATCGTGGTGTACCTGAACCAAAGCGGCCAGCAACCACGTGAACGTGACTACGCCTATGTAGGCTCCTTCTACGCGTTTGCTATCTGGATAGGTTTGGGTGTTATTTGGGTGAAAGAACAACTAAGCCGCTACCTGAAAGGGGGCGCAACAGCCGAATATGCCGCTTTAGGTATTTGCTTACTGGCCGTACCGGTGTTGATGGCTTCGCAGGAATGGGATGACCATGACCGTAGCAAGAAAACCCTGGCCCGCGACATTGGTAAAGATTACCTGGAAAGCTGTACCAAAGATGGTATCCTGATCTCCTTTGGTGATAACGATACTTACCCATTGTGGTATGCCCAGGAAGTGGAGAAGATCCGTCCAGACCTGCGCGTGATCAACTACAGCCTGCTGGGTACCGACTGGTACATCAACGAGCTGCGTTATAAAGTAAACGAAAGTGCCCCTACCGACGTGATCTTTACGCCGCAACAAATTGAGGGTGACAAGCGCAACGTGGTATTCACGCCTGCTTACCTGAGCCACGTGAATGCGCAATTGCTGGCAGGATACGATCAGAACAAGTACTACGATCTGTACACCATCCTGAAAAATGTTACAGCCAGCGATGATCCTAAAAATACAGTTCAGTTCAACGATGAAGACCTGGGCAACATTATACCGGCGAGCAAGCTGAGCATACCTGTTGATGTAGATTGGGTGAAGAAAAACATGCCGCTGAATCCCGGCGACAGCGTGGTAAGTGAACTGAAACTCGACATCAAACGCCAGTACCTGCAAAAGAACGACCTGGCTGTACTGGCCATTATTGCCGGTAACAAATGGAAACGTCCTATCTACTTCACTTCTACCCAGGAGCTCGAAGATCTGGGTCTTGAAAAATATGTTCGCATGGAAGGACTCTCCTACCGCCTGGTACCTGTTGAAGGCACCAACGTGGAACTGGATGTATCATACAAAAACCTCACAGAAAAATTTGCTTTTGGCAATGCCGGCAAACCGCATGTTTACTTTGATGAGGAGAACCGTCGCCATTTGAACAGCATTCGCCAGGCGCATGCGTTCCTGGGTATGGCGCTGGTTGACGCCGGTAAACTGGATTCAGCCCGTAAAGAACTGCGCAAATACGATAACTCGGTGCTGGAAAGCAACATTCCTTACGGTATGACATCAAACCGTGGCAACTTCCACAACCGCGTTACCATGACGTATTTATATGCTGCTTACCGCAGCGGCGACATGGAGCTGGCCCAAAAAGTTGGCAAGTCGGTTAAAACTGACCTGGAACAACAAATGAAATACTATCGTTCGCTGGGCGATGAAAGTTCCAATAATGAAACCCTGGCTATCAATGCAGCCAATTATATGAAAGATCCAAATGCGCCTGTTACGTTGTCGGAAAAACAGTTGGTATTTGTACAGGATATTGTTTCCTCTTATCAAATGCTGATGCAAATGTCTGACTGGGAAAAACAATTCGGCGCCAAAGCCGGAAACGGAAAAGGCGGCGTTGAAAATGCTCCTGCAGAATTAAAGGCGGCAGATTCACAAAAAGCCGTGGATACAACAAAGCCTTAGAAAGGTTCGAACAAACAGATATATTTCAAAATATACAGTGCCATCTCCGATTAGCGGGGATGGCACCGTTGTTTTAAGGCGCTTTTCAACAATTGCTGCCGAAGTTTGTTGTAGTGTTAACAAAAATTACATACGTCAATGAATGAATTTTAATGCTTAAATTGGGTTAGTCCTGAGGATACCGAGGACGCAGGAAGAACCAATTCATTGTACCTTAAAACATTATTAGCAGTGATAGGACATCATTTCACCAAATTCGATCCCCGTCAGGAGGGCAAAACGAAATTTGAGCAATTGCTTGATGTGTTCATGCAATTGCTTACCTATACCAATGGCGACGTAAGTGAAGCACTGGACTGGATGAACCAGCTCGATAAAGAATATGAGCTTACGAACAGCGAGTATGGCATGGGCGATTTTATTGAGGAATTAAAAGAAAAAGGCTACATCCAGGAGAACCAGGTCAGCGGCGAGATCAGGATCACCTCCAAAACCGAACAGGGCATTCGCAAAAGATCGCTGGAAGAAATATTCGGGAAACTGAAGAAAACAAAAACCGGCGATCACCATACATTCAAACCCGGTGGCGGCGATGAGATCAATCCCGAAACCAGGCCTTTTCAGTTTGGCGACACCCTGGAACAGATCGATTTCACCACCAGTATTCGCAATGCGCAGATCAATCATGGCATCGAAAGCTTCAACATGCAGGAAGATGACCTGGCCATTCGCGAAACCGATTTCAAATCACAAACTTCTACCGTACTGATGATCGATATCTCGCATTCGATGATCCTGTATGGTGAAGACCGCATTACGCCGGCTAAAAAAGTAGCCATGGCGTTGAGCGAACTCATCACTACCAAATATCCTAAAGACACACTGGATATTGTAGTGTTTGGCAACGATGCCTGGCCTGTTGAAATAAAAGACCTTCCTTATTTACAGGTTGGTCCCTACCATACCAATACGGTAGCCGGTTTGGAAATGGCGATGGATATTTTGCGCCGCCGCAAAAATCCCAACAAACAGATCTTTATGATCACCGATGGCAAACCCACCTGTTTAAAAATTGGCAAACGCTATTATAAGAACAGCTTTGGGCTCGACCGTCGCATTACCAATCGTTGTTTGAACCTGGCCGCCCAATGCAAAAAACTAAAAGTGCCTATTACCACTTTCATGATCGCTACTGACCCGTATTTACAGCGGTTTGTACAGGAATTTACCGAAACCAACAGCGGCAAGGCCTTCTTTGCTTCGCTCGACCGGTTAGGCGCCTTTATATTCCGTGATTTTGAAAATGGAAAAAGAAAGACGGTTTATTAAAACATCAGACAGTTTACGAAACGAACTATTACTATGAGCATACCAAAAATAAAGACCCTGGGTGAACTTAAGAAGAGTGGCTATCAACCAAAGTCAGTAAAAGATGAGATCAGAAAGAACCTTATTGGCAAATTACAAAAGCAGGAAAGCACCTTTAACGGGATCATAGGTTATGAAGAAACGGTTATTCCCGATGTGGAGAGGGCGCTTTTGTCGCGTCACAACATTTTATTCCTTGGCTTACGCGGACAGGCAAAAACGCGGATGGCCCGGCAAATGATTGAATTACTCGATGAATACATTCCGGTGATCGAAGGCAGTGAGATCAATGACGATCCGCTGAATCCCATCTCCATCCATGCGAAGGACCTGATGGCGCAATATGGCGATGAGACCCCTATTCACTGGATACATCGCAGCGAACGGTATGGCGAAAAGTTGGCTACGCCCGACGTTAGCGTGGCTGACCTTATTGGCGACATCGATCCTATTAAAGCAGCCAATTTGCGGTTAAGCTTTGCCGATGAACGCGTGATCCACTATGGTATTATCCCCCGCAGCAATAGGGGTATTTTCGTGATCAACGAAATTCCCGATCTGCAGGCCCGCATCCAGGTAGCCTTGTTCAATATTCTGGAAGAAGGCGATGTACAGATCCGTGGTTTCAAACTGCGCATGCCGCTGGACATCTTATTTGTATTTACCGCCAATCCGGAAGACTATACCAACCGCGGTTCTATTGTAACCCCGTTGAAAGACCGGATTGAAAGCCAGATCCTGACGCACTATCCTAAAACCATCGACACCGCGCTCACCATTACCGAGCAGGAAGCCGATATTCTGAAGGAACAGCAGGCCAAGGTGCAAATGAGCGACCTGATAAAACGACTGATAGAACAGATCTCGTTTGAAGCCCGCTCCAGCGAACTGGTTGACAAAAAAAGTGGTGTATCGGCCCGGTTAAGCATCTCCGCTTTTGAAAATGCCGTGAGCTCTGCCGAGCGCCGTCTGTTGATCAATAAAGAAAACAACACCCAGGTATGGATCAGCGATCTGATCGGACTGATACCTTCTATTACCGGTAAAATAGAACTGGTGTATGAAGGCGAACAGGAAGGCCCTTACCAGGTAGCCATGAACCTGCTCGACAAAGCCATCCGCACCCAATTCATCCAATATTTTCCCAATCCGGAAACGCTTAAGAAGAAACGAAATCAGCAGGCAGCCGAAGAAAATCCTTATCGCTCCATTTCATCCTGGTTCGACAAAGGCAATTCTTTAAACCTGTTGTTCCATACAAAAGACGAAGACAAAATACAGCAACTGTATAAAGTAGACGGCCTGCATGCACTGGTGAAAAAATATTTTAAACAGGCCAATGAAAAAGACGCCGCCTTGTTAATGGAGTTTGTATTACACGGACTGGCTGCCTTTTCCATGATCAGTAAAAAAATTCTGGAAAGCCGCATCGAGTTCAAAGACCTGATGGGTTCCATGCTGGGCAATACCACTTCGTATGGCGAAGATGAACTTGATAGTGATGATTTTAATTAATGGAGAATACTTGCCCGACGGAGCCTTGGCGAAGGCGGGTTGAATACTGAATGTCGAAGTGAATCACTTCGACATTTTTTTTGTCGCTGAAGATCAGGAAGCTGGTGTACTTCCTTCTGCGTATACAAGCGCATCATTTAGTGTAACCCCTACACCACATTCACTTCCCGTTCCAACGCCACCCCAAATTTCTCATGCACACTTTTCATTACGTCTTCGCTCAGGTCATAAATGTCCTGACCGCTAGCGTTGCCGTAGTTCACCAACACCAGCGCTTGCTTTTCGTGTACACCGGCGTCGCCACGGCGATAGCCCTTCCAACCACTTT
>NZ_JBJMLX010000381.1:0-5423 GCF_045805085.1 Niastella sp. | reverse complement strand
TTCGGGAAGCAGGCGCTGGAAGAACCGTGAATATTACAGCGCCTATGGCCACCGGTGACATCCTCGTGAACAGCAACGGCAATTACACCTTCTCCGGTGCGGGTAGTATAACAGGTACCAGATCGGTGAACAAAGCCGGCAGCGGCACAGTGTCATTGCTCACTAACAATACTTATACAGGTGCTACCGTATTACATGGCGGTGCCATCCAGTTTAATACCCTGGCAAATGGGGGCGTGGCCAGCGCTATCGGTTCCTCTGCCAACTACGCTTTCAATTGGGTTTGGAAGGGCGGCAGCTGGTTGTATTCGGGCGCTACTACCAGCACCGATAGGAATGCAACACTGGATGCTACTACCGAATTCAATGTAAGCAATCCTGCCAGCACGGTTACCTTTACCGGCGTGCTGTCTGGCAATGGCGGGCTTACCAAATCTGGTCCGGGTAGAATGGTGGTAAAAAATGCCAATCCATATGCCGGAGAAACGGTTATCAATGGCGGTATCCTGGAAGTAAGTCCCGTGAGCGCCGCTACACTGGCCGGCGATATCATCGATAACAACCAGGGCATTGGTACTTCCAACGTACTGCGTTTACATAATGGTACCTACGTTACCTCCAATGGCAGCGGTACCATTTATGAGAACTATCCGCTGCAGCTGTATATCGACGATAGCACCGTTAATGGGTTTACCTGCGACCGCAATGCCAACCTGAACATGACGGTGCATGGGGCCGGAACGCTGAATTATTCCATTCCTTATTTAAGGGAGATCATCCAGGGCGACTGGAGCGACTTTACAGGCACGCTGGTAGCCAATGGTATTAATACAGATGATGTGTATAGTTTATTGCCAATCGATAACGGTACGGGTTTCCCCAACAACCGCCTTGTTATAACCGGTAACACCAAAATTGCTGCTTATAGTAATAACAATGTATTATCTATCGGTGGCCTCAGTGGCAATGCCGGCACCTGGCTTTCTTGCGGTGGAACAAAATCACCCACCTTTGGCAATGGATTTACCACGTATGTGGTAGGTGGCCTGGGCACTGATGAAACTTTTAACGGCATCATCAATAACCACCTGTATGGAAATGCGGCTGATGGCAGCGGTACTACAACCATCGTTAAAACCGGTACCGGCTTGTGGCGTTTGAACGGCAACAATACTTACATCGGTACTACTACGGTAGAGGCGGGTAAACTGATTGTAAATGGCGCAAATAGTGGTAATGGAAAACTGACCGTTAACGAAGGCGCTGCCCTGGCCGGTAAGGGATCTGTTACTGGTGAAATAGTAGTAGCCGGTACCTTGGAGCCAGGCGATAGTTCGATCGGCACCTTTACCGGTAAGGACAATCTTACCCTGCAATCAACAGCAGTAACATCTATCGATCTCAATAAGAATAACAGCACCTGGGATAAAGTGGCCGTAACAAAAGATATGGTGTATGGCGGAACCCTGAAGATTAATTTTACGGGTACCCCGGCATCAGGCGATCAATTCAAAATATTTACGGTGTCAGGCGCTACCAACGGCACCATTACCCAATTCGATCCGGCAACACCTGCACCGGGTTTGTTGTGGGTGTTCAAACCTGCCACCGGCGAATTGGATATTCAATCGCCCAATTATGTGGAGGCACCGACAAATCTTACGCTGAGTGCCCCCGTGGCCAAAGCCGGTCAACCCGGCACGGTGAATGTTGGCTGGACAGACAACTCGGATAACGAAGATTATTTCATTGCAGAGCGTAGTGTTGATAGTGTGAACTTTACCGATGTGGCTCATGTGTCGGCTAGTACAACTGCCTATACCGATGGCGGTTTGCAATCGGGGATGAAATATTATTACCGCGTTAAAGCGCACAGTCCGCTGAACGAATCGGCCTACAGCGCCATCGTGGGAGTAACCACGCCGGTGGAAGGTACACTGCCTTTAACAACGGTGAACCCGTCACCGGTTCAAAATGCCACCAATGTGTTCCTGAACAACCAAACTGCTGCATTCAGCTGGGAAGGTAATTATGCGGATAGTTTTGAGGTGTACCTGGGAACCAGTGTTGATAGTTTAGTGAAAGTAGGCGAGGTGGTTGCTGCATCGGCGACATTTACGCCTGCCAGTTTAAATCCCAATACTACTTATTACTGGCGCATCGATGGCAAAAACAGCAATGGCATAACCACCGGTCCCGTATGGAATTTCCAAACGGCAAATATTCCTGTAACGGTAACCGGCGATTACCGGTCAAAAGCCAGTGGTAACTGGGGAACTTCTACCGTAACCACTGCCATCTGGGAAACATTCGATGGCGTTACCTGGCAAAGTACGGCCACGCCGCCATCTGGTTCAACCCCAACGGTAACCATTAAAACCGGACATACAGTATCCCTGAACGCTACTACTGGGGTAAACAACCTGGTGGTGGAAACCGGCGCTAACCTGATCTCCGGAACAAGTGATGGAGCAAGCGGCACCGCTTCACAAAGAAACCTGCGTGTTGCGAGCAGTCTCAATAATTTTGGAACCGTAGGGTCAGGCACCGTTACAACAAGCAGAATAAACTTTGAAGGGTATCGCGATAACGGCAAGGTGTATATTACAGGTACCGGCGCCAGCTATCTGAATACATTTACGGTGAACAGTATAGCCCAAACCATGGAAGTGGTGATAGATAACAACCTGAACCTGGCCAGTTACATGCGGGCCAATTATTCTACTGCCACTACGTTGCCCTGGACCACCGCTCCGCAAAACGATGACAACATAACCATCACTATCAGGGAAGGCAAAACGGTAACCATAGGCAGCTCGGGTTATCTGCAAAATGGCAGCAGTCCAACAACCAATACCATTGGGGAATTTGGTAACTACACTTTCAACATCAACGGTACGCTCGACATGCGTTCAACCGGTACTTCCTGTGTGGTTGGCCATGCCACCTTACCAGGCGCCACTACCATAAATATAAACGGAACCTGGTTAATGGGTAATGCCATCCGCCTTATCACTTCTGCCACCACGCCCTCAGTGGGTACGGTAGTACTGAACATTGGCGACAAAGGCGTTGCCGATGCAGGGGCAAGAACGATCGGCAGCAGCAACGGCGCCACAAACATGGTGACAACCAATAGTAATTTTGCGCCGGGCGTTTTCTTTAATATTACCGGCGGTGGTTTGCTGAAAACAAAAATCAGCACCAGTGCAGTGACCTATCCAATTGGTACAGATAAAACATACAGTCCCGTGAAACTGACCAATACCGGCACAGCCGACATTATTGGCGTGGGTATTAAAACCGGGGTGAATTTCCCGGTTGCAGATAGTACAAAACTGGTGAACAAATTATATACGGTTGTACCAGCCACACCAGCAACCACCAACCTTACTATTGGTTTGGGCTGGTTGACCGCCAATCAGGGCGCTAACCTGAACCCGGCCGCTTCCATGGTACAGGGCCGGTATACCAATAATACCTGGACAGAATTTCCGGCCACGGTATCCGGCGCCGGCACAGCAGCCAATCCATATTATGCAACGGTGGCTGGTTACACCAGCTTTGGCGGTTTTGTCGCAGGACAAACAGGCGCCGTTAAAGATGTAGACGCACCGATCGTGCGTACCAAACCGATAGCAATTACACTCGGGCTGGACGGCACGGCCTCCATCACGCCCGAACAGGTAAATGACAGTTCTTATGACCATAGCAGCACCGTAACCCTGCGTGTATCTCCCAACAGCTTTATAACAGCGAACGTAGGTGTTGACACGGTGACCCTCACTGCAACAGACGCCAGTGGCAATAGTGCACAAGGCAAAACCGCCGTTACGGTGAAGCATCGTACGGCTATAATTACATATACCGGTGACAGCACCGAACAGTATTCCGACAAACAAATACTGACAGCGGTGTTGACAGATTCAACAACCGGTACGGTGTTGAAAAGCAAAGCAATTTACTTCCTCATCGGCAACCAGACAGCAAGCGCGTTAACAGATACAACAGGTAAAGCCAGCACCAGTCTGCTGCTTACGCAAGATCCTGCATGGACGTATACCCTGTACGCATCGTTTGCAGATAGCTTGTTTGCACCAGCTATTGACAGCGTTCCGTTTGTGATTAAACAGGAAGATGCGCGGGCTTACTACACCGGAAACCTGTTTGGCTCAACCGGCTCAGGTACTACCACCACCATGGTGTTGAGTGCTACTGTGCGCGACATCACTGCGGAAACAACAGCTTCCACTACCGATCTGTTTGCCGGTGATATCAGCAACGCAACAGTGACCTTCATCGATCGCACAACCAATACGGTGATCGCAACCGTTCCGGTCACTTTGGTGAACAACCAGGATCCAAAAACAGGGACCGCTACTTATAACTGGTCCGTTGATCTGGGCACTGACAATGCAAAAGATTTCACCATTGGCGTACAGGTAAGCGGTTATTACCAGCGCGATGCCTCGGTTGACAATACCATTGTTACCGTATCAAAAGCATTGAAAGAATTTGTGAGCGGCGGTGGTTTTATTCAGCTTTCACATCCCGCCGGACAAATGGCTGGCGATACTGGTAGCAAAACCAACTTTGGTTTCAATGTGAAGTATAACAAGAGCAGTAAAAACCTGCAGGGTAATTTCAATACCATCATCCGCCGCACAGAGGGGGACGGCGTGCATGTATACCAGGTAAAAGGAAATGCGCTGAACACCTTATGGACAATCCCCGGTATAGGCGCCTTACCAGCCTGGGCAAGCTTTAGCAGCAAAACCAGCATCCAGGACATTACCAATCCGTTGGCGCCTGTTTCCGTTGATGGCAATGCCACCGTAAAGGTTGATATGACTGATCGTAACGCTTCCGGTACCGGTGACGCTGTCGCCATTACTATCTGGAATAAGACCGGCGGTTTGTGGTTTGCCAGCAACTGGAACGGCCTCTTTACTGATCAACAGGTATTGGCCGGTGGAAACATCAACATCAATAACGGCGCTTCCTTACCCGAAACGATCATTTCAGCGGTGACGGATGCCATTGATGATGCACATGGTCCCGGCAGCTTGCTGAGTGTAGCCATGGCGCCCAACCCGGCAGTTTCCTACACCAACCTTACCATCAATGCCGATCCGCAAAAAGGTAATGTGCGCATCAAGGTAACAGATCTGTTTGGTAAAGTGATCGAAACCAAAGAGATCGCTGCAGGTAGAAACACGATTCAATGGGGGAATAGCTACAGGCCAGGTATCTACGTGATTGAAGTGCTGCAGGGCCAGGATAGGAAAACAGTACAATTGATTAAAATAACTCAATAGGAGTGTTGGTTTAATTACGAAAGCAAGAAAGCTGTCCCGAAAAGTAGGGGCAGCTTTTTTTGTGCATTGAAAATAATGGTAAATTAAAACTGGTATTTGTCGATT
>NZ_JBJMLX010000380.1:0-4930 GCF_045805085.1 Niastella sp. | reverse complement strand
TATGCCGGATTGATGGCGAAGGCATCGAAGATCGGCTCCCTTGTTTATAATGAATTGCCTGCCTACTGGCGACAGGGCTGGATGTATCGTGCCTTCACCGGTGAGGCGTTTACAATGCTTAAAGCAAGAAAGAACGAGCTGGAAATGCAACAGGTATTGCGGGAGCGCTATGTATCGGTAGTAGCGAACAAACAGCCAGATGTAACTAAAATACCTCCACCGCCCGCAAAACGGGCGTATCGAAAAGTGAACGCCACTTACTGGCAGGGTAAAACAGGAAAAAGCATCAGACGGAAAAAACACCGGCAGAAATTGATGCATAACGCCGGTTTGCTGGCCCGGGCTTCAAAGCTCGGTTCTACCTTATACCAGCAGTTGCCAAAACGGTACAAACGTCGTAGTGACTATCAATACTTAACGGGATTGGCTTTTCAATTATTAAAACAGGAGATAGACGAAGAAGATATTTTAGCAGAACTGAAACCGACGTTGCCGTCGAAATGTCGGGCTGATAAAGTCAGGGATAAAAAAAGGAAATACTATTTCATTACTTCACTGCATAAACGTATTCCACATTCTAAGGAGAAAAAAAGCTTTCATTGTAGACCAGAGGTTGTTATAAACTGGTAGAGTTGAAATTATTAGGAAGCTTTTTTTATTTTTTTTGAACTGGCATTTTTCATCGCATTTCTGTATCCTTCTATAATTTTACCTGTTTCCTTTTGCACTTTCCTTCGTTCAGTGGCGCTGATCTTTTTCTGGGTACCAACAATCCCAATCTCGTCCAACTTATAAAAGTCCTTCTTGTTTTTCATTTCTCATTTTAAAGTATGAATTTACTAAAAATCTGGCTTGCATAGGGAAAATGCCGAGAAGGTGACTTCTCCCTTTTTTGTTTTATGGAAATCTAAACCCCCTGCATCTTATTCGATTAACCATTGAGCCTTGTTATGAGAAAATTATCATGTGTTATTATTACCCTTATTTTTCAAATGGGCCGCGTAACTGCCCAGTCTCCGGTTCTCGATAAAAATAAAGTGATGGACTTTTTCCAGAATATGCAGTACGAAGAGGCCATCAGTTATTTACTCACTGCTGAAAAAATGGATAGTGTAAACCTGCAAACGCTTGGTTATTTAGGATATGCCTATCAGCAGAACGATGACCTGAACAATGCCAGTAAGTATTATCAAAAAATGCTGGACGTTGATTCCGGTAATGGTTCGGCTAATTTGTATTTTTCCAGTCTCTATAGTGATGATGAGCCGGCAAAAGCCCGCCAGTACATGATCCGGTTGATTACCAGTAACCCCAAAAAAGCAGGTTTTTACAGAAAGATGGGTGACCTGTTCCGGCGGGAAAATAAAAAAGATTCTGCCTTTGTTTATTATGAACAGGCATTCCGGTTGTCGCCCTACGATAGTAAAAACGGGGCGGCCCTGGCAGACCTTTTAATTGACCAGAAAGATTATCAGCGGGCAGATAGTATAATCGAAGATGGCCTTGCGAGGGATTCTGTAAGTGTTCCATATTTAAAATTACAGGTAAAGTCGTCGTACGAAGCGGCCGCCTATCAAAAGGTTATTGTTCCCGGTGAAAGACTAATGCGCCTGGGCGAAGGGTCGTTAAGCACGTTCACCCAGGTGGTATTGTCCTATTATATCATGAATCAATACAGGGATTGCATCAGGGTTTGCGATTACCTGGTTGCAAAGGGAATGGCTGGTGAAAATATTTTTTATTATGCGGCCAAATCGTATGCGAAATTACGTGAGTTCGAAAAAAGTAATGAGCTGCTGAAAACCTGTTTGGGACTGGCCATTTCAACCACGGCTGAATATTATTTTCATGCGCTGGGCGATAACTATGAAGAGCTAAAGCAATATAAAAAAGCGTTCGCCCAGTATGATACTGCTTATTATTTGTTTAAAGATCCATTGATGTTGTATGATTGCGGGCGTATACAGGACCAGTATTTAAAAAATGAGGATGCGGCCAAAAAGTATTATAGCAAATACCTGTTATTTGCAAAGCCGCAATCAACCGATGAAAAAAAGGCTTATAATTACATCAGGAAAAAGTATCTTAAAGAAAAATAGAATAACCCTGTTGTTCAACCTAATTGCATACCATGATGGGAAATTATTTTAAAACCGCTTTCCGCAGCTTTAAAAAAAATAAGGGATTTACCTTCCTCAATATTACTGGGCTGACCATTGGCCTTGCCGTATGCCTGTTGATAATTTTTTATGTGTTTGATGAAACCAGTTACGACCGGTACAATAGTAAAGGCGACAGAATATACCGGGTAAATTCCGATACAAAAATAAATGCCAGTATAACGTCCAGCGCTATTGCCGCGCCTAAAGTGGCGGAAGCGTTGCGTCTCAATTTTCCCGAAATTGAAAATACAGTAAGGCTGCTTTCTGATGAGGAAGTGCGGTTTAAAAAAGGGGAGGAGCTGGTGGTGGAGAAAAACACCCTGCTTTGTGACCCTTCCATCTTTGATGTTTTCACCCTGCCCATGTTGGAGGGAGATCCCAGCACGGCCCTTACGGAACCGAATACCATCGTTATTACAGGGCGGATGGCGGAAAAGTATTTTGGCACTACGCACGCCCTTGGTAAAATACTGGTGAGAGTGAGTGACGGCAAGACCACGAATTGCAAGATCACCGGTGTTATCAGGGAGCTGCCCGTTCAGTCACATTTTGATGCTGATTTTTTGGAATCGATGGTAGGGTTACCTATTGCTTCCAATCAAAACCTGGCCGCCTTTTTTCCTTTCCATACGTATCTTTTATTAAAGCCACAGGCTGATTACAAAAAGCTGGAAACCAAATTTCCTGCTTTCCTCAGGAAGTATCTTGATTTCATAGACGCCATGGAAAAACAGGGCGACTACATAAAATTAAACCTCACGCCTTTATATGATATTCATCTGAGATCGAACCGGGCGAACGAATTGGGAGCAAACGGAAATATTCAGTACATCTATATTTATTCGGGTATAGCCCTGTTCATTCTGTTGCTGGCCTGCATTAATTTCATGAACCTTTCAACCGCGCATGCTGCCAGCCGGGCAAAGGAAGTAGGCATTAGAAAAGTATTGGGTTCTCCCCGCATAGGCCTCGTGTTGCAATTTATTTCAGAGTCGGTGCTGATGAGCTTTTTTGCCATGCTTACAGCTGTATTGCTGGCCTGGGCCTTGCTGCCCTGGTTCAATCAAATAGCAGGCAAAGATCTCACTATTACCAGCAGCACTTTTAAATGGCTGCTGCCCGCTGTAACAGGCATCACGCTTATAGTTGGCTTCCTGGCCGGTTCGTACCCCGCCTTCTTTTTGTCGGCTTTTAATCCGATAAAAGTATTGAAAGGTCAAACCGTTGCGGGGTTTAAAGGGAGCAGGCTGCGCAGTCTGCTGGTGGTGTTCCAGTTCTCCATTTCGATTTTCCTTATCATTGGTACACTTGTCGTATACAATCAGCTGAGTTATATGTAGCACAAGAGCCTTGGCTTCAACCGCAGGCAGGTGTTGCTGGTAAAGCATATGAATGCACTGGATAAACAGGGGGTAACCTTTAAACAGGAAGTACTTCATTTGCCGGGTGTGGCAAGCGCTGCCTTAAGTTCATTTGTACCTACCGGCCACAGAAGATGGACGAATTACGTTACTGCTAATAACAATACGCATCAAACGGAGTTTTGGCCGGTTGATGAAGATTACCTGCGTACCATGAATATGAGCCTGGAGAAAGGAAGGGATTTCAACCCCGCGCTTTCATCCGATTCATCTGCCATAATCATCAATCAGACTGCTGCCCAGGCAATGGGTTTTGCGGATGATGCTATTGATAAGACCATTGATCTGGGCAACAACCAGAGGCAATACCATGTTATAGGCGTTGTAAAAGACTTTAATTTCAATTCGCTTAGGGATAACGTTTCTTCTGTTGTATTAACCATGACCACTGCTTTTGAGCGAAAAAAGCAGGGCGATCGACCAGATGTGCTGGCTATTAAAATCAATAGTGACAAATTACCGGCCCTGATAAGTATGATCGAAAAAAAGTGGAAGACCTTTTCGAACAACCAGGAATTTGATTACTCCTTTATGGATGAAGATTTTGATAACCTGTACCGTTCGGAACAACGCACCGGGAAAATAGCGGCGCTATTTACCACCCTCGCCATCCTGATCGCCTGTTTAGGATTGTTTGGTCTGGCGGCTTATACTGCTGAACAACGGACCAGGGAAATAGGCATTCGCAAGGTGTTGGGGGCTAATGTGCCGGAACTTGTTGCCATGTTGGCTGCAAATTTCCTGAGGCTGGTGGGCATTGCATTCCTGGTGGCCGCCCCATTGGCCTGGCTGTTTATGGATAAATGGCTACAAGGCTTTGCCTACCGGGAAAGCATATCCTGGTGGGTGTTTATTGTGGCCGGTCTGGGCGCTTTATTAATTGCCGGGCTTACTATCAGCAGTCAGTTTATTAAAGCTGCTGTAGCAAATCCCGTAAGGAGTTTGAAAGTTGAATAGCCCTGTTTTGGCACAATTCACCCCTAAGTTGTCGTTTTTACACCGTGTCAGATCCTGAAGTGAATTTTAGTTTTGTGTTGTCAATAAAATACAAACTAAAATTTAAATAGCGTTATGAGAAATTTATTCAAAACCCGTAATCCTCTTAGATCAATATTACTGATTGCAATAATGTTTGCCGCATCCCAATCAAACGGACAACAGATCAAATCTTCCAACAGTGGTTACGCACTTGTTAATGGCATCAAAGTTTATTACGAAGTATATGGCGAGGGTCGGCCTGTCGTTTTACTGCATGGTGCTTTTTTTACAATTGATATGAACTGGGGCCAGTTGATCCCTGAGCTGTCAAAAACCAGGAAAGTAATTGCCATTGAATTGCAGGGACAT
>NZ_JBJMLX010000379.1:0-1715 GCF_045805085.1 Niastella sp. | reverse complement strand
TGAATATTCCAACCAATACCGGCAGAAGGGAAGTAATCCCATTTATTACCGGGAGAAAGACGGGATACACCATCCGCACGAATTGACGCCGTTAACAGGTATTTACCCTGGAACGTATAATTCACACGGCCTGCATATGACATGGTGACGCCTTTTGTATAAATGGAAGCAAGATCACGGTTTGCCGCTTCAGTGGCTCCCAGGTTAAAATACTGGAAAGAAGGCAACGCCTGTCTACTACCACCAGCTCTTAAATAATCGTTATCAGTACGTGTAAAGCTGGTAAGCGCTGTAAGCGTGATATTATGCTCGCCTATCTTTTTATTATAGGTCAGGATATTATCCCAGTTATAAAAGCGATTGAAATCAGTTTCTTGTTGTGCTTTATTGCCCTTTGCATAGTTAGTGTAAGACAGCGAATCCGTGTACAGGCCCTTGCGGTCGAACACCAGGTTGGTACCCAGGTTAGAGCGGAATGTCAAACCTGTGATAGGGGTTATTTCCAAATAACCATTCACTGTTAATGCGCCTTTGATGGTATTGTTTTTATACGCACCAGGTGCTTCATCTCCCAACGGGTTCTTAACGTTAGGAAAACCAGCTAAAGGCACCCAGTTAATGCTGCCATCGGCGTTATAAGGAACTCCCAGCGGATCAATGTTTGTAGTAGCATAGTTCAAGGGGTCGGGGCGGGAATTTTGATTGCTCCAGGTAAACTGGGTTAACAAACCTGCTTTAAACGCATTGCTGATCTTTTGATCATAGTTCAAACGGGTATTGAAACGGGTATAGTCGTTACCACGCAACAAACCTTCTTCTTTATAATAACCGGATGAGAAAAATACTTTTGTTTTATCGCCGCCAGACTGGATAGAAGCAGAGTGACTTTGCTCATGGCCATTACGCACCAGCAGGTCCTGCCAGTCAACCCATTGGTTGTTCTTTATAGCATCCATTTCCGAAGCTGTAAAGATCTTTGCATCATCGGCTTCAGAGTTCCAATCACCAGTGGTTTTCCAGGCTTCTCTTCTCAGTCTTATATAATCATCACCAGTTCTGCTTTTGGGGAATTGCGCATAACCGTTGATACCATAGTATCCATTGTAAGAAACCTTGGGACGGTCTTTACCTTTTTTAGTGGTAACGATGATAACGCCATTGGCGCCCATCCACCCGTAAATAGCTGTAGCAGAGGCGTCTTTCAACACTTCCACCGACTCGATATCATTTGGGTTGATGTCAGCGATGTTTCCGGTCTGGAATCCATCTATAATGAACAATGGGCTGGTTTGGCTACCAGTAAGACCCTTGTCGTTACCGGCCAGCGTTCTGTTACCACGCAGCTGAATGTTCATGCCAGAACCGGCTGCACCACTTTGACGGCTGATATCCAAACCGGGTATTTTACCCTGCAAGGATTCCATCGGGTTGGCAGCGGGAACTGCTGTTACCTGGTTCGGCTTAATCGAATACACCGCACCGGTAAGGTCTCTTCTTTTAGAGGTACCATAACCTACTACTACCACCTGGTCAAGGTCGGCATTGTCGTAGGTCATCAAAATATTAAATGCAGAATCGCTTCCTACTTTTTGTTCCTTCTGTAAAAAGCCTACAAAGCTGAATACAAGAACGGAATTTTCAGAGGGAACCGGAATGCGGAAAGTTCCTGTTACATCGGCGGTGACACTGATACGAGTGCCAAACACATTTACATT
>NZ_JBJMLX010000378.1:0-7773 GCF_045805085.1 Niastella sp. | reverse complement strand
TTGTTTCATTCCTGAGTTGTCTATGTCCATGCTTAGTGTGGCATCTTTTAATTTATCACCCACCTTCATGTTGTTGGGGTATTCAATAAAGATCTTATCGGCCTTTACATCAGCTTTGGCAAATTGTTCCTGTTGTTGCTGGGGCAATTGCATGGTCATATCAATCATCATAACGCCGCCATTGCAAACAATCTGACTATGGCCTTTGGCGATAGACTTCCCCTTTTTATCAAACATTTCTGAATTAACAGTGCCGGTAATATTATCACCGCTATTGGTGACATCCGAGATTGTATACACCTGCCTGCCGCTGGCATCGCCCTTCTTATTATAAATGGTCATTTCAACAGTCTTATTCTTTTGCAGGAAATAAAAATTGTTACAATCCTGGGCCAGACCTGCATGGGAAAGCAGGCCTAGAAAGCTGGCTAACAAAATGGTTGATCGCATAAACAATGATTTTGGTGTTACTATCAGAAGCAAAGTAACAACCAAAAATAATACATCGTAATACCCATTTCGTGGTAAATTAAGTGCTACAACGCTTGTGCATCGTGGGTTTCCTATTGCCTGGTTGCTTTCTCTGTAGAGTCCCCTTGTTTATTCATTCTTCTAAAAGGGGTCATCCGGTTTACGATCTCTTTAATAACCGTATCAAACTTTTGTAATTGATCGGGGCGGCAGATGGCCCTCACATGCTGGAAGTGACGGAAAGTAGCGAGGTCGAGCCTTTTTTGCAGAGCGGCAATTTCATTGCTGCGGGTTATCAATGCAGAGTCTGTTACATTAGATTGGTTCAACAGATCGAAAAATCTTTTCTTGGCGTCGCGCATGCTGTCTACTACCGGCCGTTGCGTATCGATCATGGAATCACGCAATTTCCAGTAAGCTGCTTCCTGGGTAGCGTCGAATTTCATTTGATCGACCATGAACTGACCCATTCTTTTTTCCCGGTTGCCGGGGTCGTGCCCAGGTCCACCTTCATGGTTGGGTTTTTTAAACCAGTAAATAGAAAGGGTGGCAATATTGGTCAATAATAAGATCGCTACAAGTACCAAAAGCCATCTTTGACGGGGGGGCTTCATCATGGTTCTGGTGAATTTTCATTATATACAGGGTACACACCACCTGCGGGGTATTCAGCAGCTACTACCTGACCTGATTCAGTATTTATATTTGAGGAAGCCGTGTTCTGCTTCCACATTTTTAACACGGTAGTAGCATTTGCTATGAGAATGATCGCTGCAATTGTTAAGGCCAGCACAGGCCTGGTAAGCCAGCGGCCGATAGGACCACCCTGGTCAAACTCTCGCTCCACCCTCCCCTGCAGGCGGGTATACAGGAAATCAGGCGCTTTTGCCCGCTGCATCCCCTCCAGGCTATTCAGCACCGTATCTATCCGGGAGTCGTTATTTGAATCGATTGACATAAATGTAATTTACGATGTAAACTTATACATTTGACGCTAATAAATCCTAAAACCTTCGAACCGCTTACTTGTCTTGTGGATTACTCTGTTGATAATATTTCTCCAACAGTCTGCGCAAATTCTGTCTGGCCCTGAATAACAGCGACTCTACTGCCGATACCGACAATTGCATCACGTCGGCGATCTCCTGGTAACTCAGCTCCTCGGTTTTATGCAGAGTAAATGCTACTTTCTGATTTTCAGGTAGTTGCTCAATCATCCGGAACAACAGGGCCGCCTGTTCCTTTCGGTCTAAAGTCACCCCTGGGTGCTGAAAATCAACCGGTTCATGAACCAGCTCATCATTAGGGCCAAAAAGACTGGTAATAAAGGCAAAACGCTTTTTACGTTTGCGGCTGCGGATGTGATCCAAAGCCTTGGTGGTGGTAATGCGGTAGATCCAGGTAGATAACCGGGCATCTCCCTTGAATTGATCTATGGAGCGATACACCTGAATAAATACTTCCTGGGCAACATCTTCGGCATCTTCACTATTTTGCACAATACCCAGCGCCGTGTTATATACCAGGTCCTGATAGTTTGCTACCAATAATTTGAATGCCCCTTCATCTCCTGCCCGGAGTTGTTGTATCAGATCCAGTTCGTTCAAAAAGACGGCCGTTTAAATTTGAAGCTACAACTTACGAAATCCTTCGATATGATACGGGAAATCGGGATAGACAGGCCAAAAGTGTAGATCATCAGGCATTTTTGCAACCTGAATTTGGGGAGTCCGGTTTTCAAGTCACCTTTTATTTTGTAACGTTCTGTAATAATTTTATTTTTGCAGCAAGTTCTTAAAACAATTGCCCGATAGTATAATGGTAGTACCGCAGATTCTGGTTCTGCTTGTCTTGGTTCGAATCCAGGTCGGGTAACAAAGGCCCTCCGATGCAATCGGAGGGCTTTTTTATTTGGTAGCGTCCCGAACTCGTTCGGGAAAGCGAACAAATAAAAAAGCCCTGCCCCGCATAGCGGGGCAGAGGGCCTTTGGGTAATACAAAGCGTCACTGGATCGGCGTAGCCAATCCACGGCTAACAAAGCGGTTCTGGATCGCCGAAGGCAATCCAGGTTTCATCTCATGAGCTCCCAACTAACAAACTAACAAACTCAATAACTACGAACTATAAACTTAGAACCCAGAACCAACAACTTTCAACTAAAAACTACTGATCCCACCAAACCCTGTCCGTCAACTTAGCCGTTTGTATCGACTGCGGATTCGAAGTAAGCTCCACCTGCGGGTATAACAACCGGCGGGGGATATCCGAGAGGGCATTCGGCACTTTGGTCAACAGGGGAAATCCCGTCCGGCGCCAGTCGTTAAAGTTTTCTATCGATAAAAAATTGGCGATCTTCTTTTCCTCCATGATCCGTTGCAGAGCATTAGTGGCCGTTAAAGCGCCGCGATCGGCGAGATAGGTATTTATATCGCCAGCAGCAATACCCAATTTTGTCATATGTGATTTGATGGCATCCTGGTAAATGGGTTCCGCCGCGGCAAAACCCGATCTTATTAAAGTAGCCTCCGCTTTCAGAAAGAGCGCTTCTGAATAATTAAGCACATACACCGGCGAGCTGGCCGCCCCAACAGCCATGCCGGGCAGCGAGTAAACATTCAGGCTGCCGCTGATGTTTATTGACCCAATAGGCCGGCCATTGTATAACCCTGTTGATTTGGCTTTTGCAATCAGTTTGGGCAGACGTGGATCGTTACGCGTAACCAGCGTATCCACACAGGCAGATGACAATACGATGGTTGATACGGAAAGAAAATTAAGGTACCAGGGATTTTCAAAACCGGCGCTGCCGGGATAAGTCATCTTCATATCATCGTCATTGTCCTGCATTCCATTTTGTAAGGCGGCTAATGCCAGGGAGGCCTGGCCTGCTGCTGTGTAACCAGGCGCTTTGGTAAGGTGCATGTAATACCGCGCCTTTAAAGTATAAGCCAGCCGCTTCCATTGGTCCATATCACCGCCATAGTAATAATCATCATCGCCAGGTGTTAACGTGGCGTTCTTATTGATGTCGGCAATACCATCATCGAGCAGTTGCTGAATAGATTTATAAATGCTTTCCTGCGAATCGTACACAGGTTTCAGTTTTGTGTTGCCGTTAAACGCTTCAGAATAGGGAATATCGCCCCAGTAATCGGTAGCGATGCCCAGGCAAAAAGCGCTCAGGATATTGGCAATGCCCGAATAATTATAGTTCTCATTCGTAATAGCTTTGTCGTGCAGGGCCTTCAGGTTGTTGAGACCCACTACATAAATGCTTTTCCAGGAATCATCGAGGTTAATGTTGAACAACTGGTAAGTGCCCTCGTTGGGTACAGGTTGATTCAACGCAATGTTTTGCATATAATGGTTCGCCAGGATGGCCGCGAAACCAGTGGAGTTGTAATAAGCGCCACCGGTAAGTACCGTTGATAAATTCAATTCAACCGGCGCCAGTATCAGGGCTTCCTGCACGGTAGTGGGGTTATTGGGGTCATTGTTTACATCAATATACTTTTTGCATCCGGAGGTAAGGCAAAGGGCGAGCAGCAGAATATATGTTGTTGTGCGCATAATGATCTTGTTAAAAAGTTTATAATCCGATCTTCAGACTGATATTCACCGACCGGGCGGTTGGCGTTGAAAAAGAATAGAGGCCCAGCGATCCGTTGGATGACCCAAATGAATTGGTTTCCGGATCGCCGCCGGTAAAATGCGGACTGTGGATCCACAGGTTTCTGCCCGTAAGTGTTAACGACGCTGATTTGAGTGGTGTTTTTTGGATCAGTTTGCCTGGCAGCACATAGCCAATGCTTACGTTACGCAGCTTTATATAGGTAGCATCCTGGATCACCGATTCCACAATACCCGAGACCTGTCGCCAGTAATCCTGTCCTTTTACTGCTACGGTGTTGGCTTTGTCATCTACGGTGCTGATGCCGGCCACAGTGCGCATGCCACGATCTTCCGTTACCTTGGGTGTGCCGTAAAAGTAGCCATAGCCATCCACGTTATTTTCTGTAACGCCGCCTTTCTTCATATCAAAAAAGAAACTGAGACTGAAGGGACCATAACTCAGGTTGTTGGTCAGCCCGGCCAGCCAGTCGGGTGAAATATTACCCAGAATGCCTTGTTGAGGATCAGCAAAGGGAAGACCGCTGGCGTTGATCAACAGTTGACCGGTCCTGGGATCGCGGGCAAATCGGGTACCGAATTTAACTCCATAAGGCTGGCCAACTATGGCATTGGTAAAGCCAACGTTTACCTGGGTAAGGTCATCATGCAGGGCCAGTACTTTATTATCAAGTTTGGTAAAGCTGAAGATAAGGTCCCAGTTGAATTTACCCGCCCGCACCGGGTTTGCGTTCAGCAATATTTCAATACCCTTTGTTTGTAAGCGGGCGGTATTGATAGTGGTTTGGTTATACCCGGTAGCCGGAGAAATGGTAACCGGGATCAACCCATCCTGTACCTTTTTATTGAACCACGATACTTCGGCGCCAATACGATTGTTCAATGCTTTTATTTCAATGCCAGTCTCAAATTCACGCACCAGTTCGTTTTTCAAAAAAGGATTGCCAAGCACATCCTTCAACAGAAAACCATTTTGTTCCTGAAAAGGGAAGGAGATGCCCGCGATCGTATTATTATTGGCGCTGCTTACATTGAGGTAAGGCGTGGTCAGGGAATAGGCGTCCACATTGTCATTGCCAACGCTGGCATAGGATACGCGTACTTTACCAAAGTTGATAACAGAAGAAAGTTTGGGTCCTAGTAATTCTGAAAAAACAAATCCGGCCGCCGCCGACCCATATGGATAGAAGGCGTTGCTTTTGGCCAGTACCGAACTGCCATCATACCTGCCTGTTAGCGCCAGGTTCAGGAGGTGGTTATAGTCGAAGTTGGCCTGCGAATAAAAACCTGTCTTGCGAACAAGGTAATGTTTCTCACTATAGGTTTGGGTAGAAGCGTTGGCCACATTATCATAACCGCCGGTAACAGATAACCCAACACCCCGGCCTTCTACATTTTGCGTATAGGTAGATAGCACGTTGTTACCAAGCAACAACTGCACATTGAATTTATTGAACTGTTTATGCGCATCAATGATCAGATCATTATTATACTGACGGAACGTATTGGTGCGGTCAACAATTAAGCCATTGGGATTGCCTGCAGAACCCCGCGCTTCAAAATATTTTACCTGTTCGGCGTACAGATCGGCGCCCATTCTTTCCGTAATATTCAACCAGTCGGTGACCGTATAGTTTAATGTGATCGCGGGCAAAAAGCGGTTCACCGTACCATGAGTATAAATGTTATCAAGCACCCAATATGGATTGTTACGTCCGAACCGGTAAACGCGTTGCGTGCCATCTGTATTCACGGTAGGAAATGGGTTCCATGAAATTGGCGCCGCATAAATTGTCCAGATGGGGCTCTCGAGATTGTAACCCTCAGGTACGCGATTGGTGCGGTTGTTTGCATAATTGAATTGAAACGTACCCGCTATTTTATCAGTGAGCTTGGTGGTAAATTTAGTAAACACCGCATGCCGCTTTAAATAAGAGGTAGGAACAATCCCTTTTTGATCGAGGTAAGAATAAGAAGCGAAATAACTGGAGCCGGGACTGTTGGAACCGGAAAAGCTGATAGCGCTGGTGGAAGTAACGCCGGTTTGAAAAAAGTCTTTTACCTGGTTCCTTTTTTGAACCGGTTGACCATTCACCCGTAAGGTATCCATCAACGGTCCCCACGAACTGCTGGCCTTGTCAGCATCGCCGTCATAATATACGTTGTCGTAGATCACGCCGTTTATGTCCTTACGATCGCCCTGTGCGTATTTGTCCTGTACTTTGGCAAAGATGCCGCTTTCAAAAGAGAGGTCTTGCGAAACAGTGATCGCTGGCTTTTTAGAACCGCTGCCGGTTTTAGTAGTGATCATGACCACGCCTCTGGCGCCGGCAGACCCATACAGGGCGGTAGCGGCAGCGCCTTTCAACACGTTCACGCTTTCAATAATGGCGGGATCAATATCGAGCAGGCGATTGCTGCCGGGACCATTGTTTACCGCACCTGTTTCAGCATTGTTTATTGGAATGCCATCTATTACAATAAGCGCTTCATTATTCCCAACGATCGAAGTAACGCCCCGCACTACAATGCGGCTTGATGAGCCCGGCGCTCCGGTGCTACTGGTTATTTGTACCCCGGCTATTTTGCCCGTCATGGCGTTCAGTACATTCGGTTCTTTGGCCCGCCCCAGTTCATCTGACTTTATTTCCTGCGAACTGAAAGTGAGGTTCCTTTTCTCGCGCTTAACGCCCAGTGCCGTTACCACCACTTCATTCAATGAGTGATCATCGGGCGATAACGTGATGGTCACAAAATCCTGTGCAGCAGTTTTTACTTCACTTTTGTTATAACCAATAGCGGTGATAACCAGTGTGGCATTGGTGGGAACGTTGATCTCGAAACTACCATCGTCGCCACTGCTGATGCCGGCTTTTGAGCCCTTTACCATAATGGAAGCTTTGGGCAGGGGACTACCATTTTCATCCTGTATCTTTCCCCGCAGCAGTTTATTCTGCGCCCACGTACTGGTAAACAAAAACAAGGTTGCAGTCAATACAATGACGCCTGGCAATTTTGGTTGCATGGTATGTTGTTTTGGTTGTATGTTGTAAATGCTACGGCGGGTAGTCGTTAGAGTACAGGACCGGGGTAGGGGAGTAACAGCCAGGGAAAGAAATGAATGCTCCCCGGATGCTTTACGAATTTATATTGGTGTGCCGTAAATGTGTTATTAGTTCTTGACGACTTATTTACCGTAATTGATTAACCCGGGTTTTATCCTGCCCTTTGTCTTTTGCCCTTTGCCCTGCTTATCATGTTCAATTAATCAGTAAATTGAACAACCATTAATATGATATTACGAATGAGTGTCAAAATAAACGTGGATAATACACTTTCAATGGTGCTGATCGATTATCACCATACCGAGACCCTGTATCAACTGGTGAAACTAAACCGCCTGCATTTGCGGGTGTGGCTGCCCTGGGTTGACCAGATGCGCTCTGTAGATGACTTCAGAAAATACATCAACAGCTCAAAACAACGATATGCCAATCATACGGAGATGGGTTATGTGATTATGCAGAACGATGTCATGATAGGGAGATTAGGGTTGTACAACATTGATCTTATTAATAAAAGCGCCTCCATTGGTTACTGGCTCGACAAGGAATGGATGGGTAAAGGCATCATTACCCGGTGCTGCAAAGCCGTCATCGATGAAGGGTTTT
>NZ_JBJMLX010000377.1:0-36288 GCF_045805085.1 Niastella sp. | reverse complement strand
GTACGGATTGGGTGTCAATGCCGGAAAGCCGCTTCGTCTAAAGTTAGCAAAAGCTTCGGGTCCGTTCAAAAAGGATGCGATCCAGTATTGGGTATTGATCTGTTGCAATTCGGTTCCCGGGGTGAGCGGGTTGGCGCTAACGTAAGTATCGCGGGCCGTGGCGGAAATGGCGGAATTGACATCGTATGTCGCCATTTGATCCATATGTGCCTTAATGCCGTCGGAAAAATATTGGGCGGCGGTGCCTGAAGTGATCCAGCCCCGGAAGCGGGCTTCTGCTAATAACAGGTTGGTTTGCGCGGCGGTTACCAGGAACACGGGAGATGATACTTTCAGTATTCTTCGCCGGTCTGCCTGGCTGTAATCATAAAAACTGGTGAGTCCGTCGGCAGTGGCTTGCGACACAATAGTGCCATTGTCATATCCCATTGGCATACCGATCTGTTTGGCAGGGTCGGTACTACCAACAGCCACGGTTTGTCCTGCGCCGCTTTTGGCGCCTACATAGCGAATGGCAATAGCCTGCAGCCGCGGATCATTGGTGTTCTTCAACTGGTCAACAAATGGTTTGGTAAGGTAAAAGTTGGCGGCTTCACTACCATTGAGCGTGCTGCCGATGGGTTGCGTAAAATTGGCGTCGTGACGAATATAGGCATTGTCGGCATTGTCGGTTATGACGCCACCGGCTACGGCAGCCTGCACGGTGCTTTGCGCTTTGGCCGGATCAATCTTGCTCAACCGCATCCCTGCCCGCAGCAACAGGGAATAGGCAAATTTTTTCCATTTGGCCACATTGCCTGCATATAATACATCTCCCGTTTCAATAGTACTGGTAGTAGTTAATGCGGCAGCGGCATCGGTGAGTTCCTGAATGATTGCAGGGTAAATATCCTGCTGACGATCGTATTTGGGGAAATTAATGTGCTCTGCCAGGCCGGCGCCGCCCTGTGTATAGGGGATCTCGCCAAACTCATCGGTCAATATCATATAAACATACGACTGGTAAATGCGGCCCATGTTGTACATGTTGGTCCTGGTAGAAAGGTCTTTCGATTTCGCGATTGCATCGTAGGTATTCTTGATCACGCTTTGATAATAGGCCGTCCACAAGGGCTGGGTAGTAACGTCGCGGCTGTCCTGGTTGAAATTGGCGCCCGCAAGCACCCCGCCATTGGGTGTTATCATTTGTTGTACAATACCCATATCAAATACCAGCGATTTTACCGGGAAGGAAGTATTGATAATGGCCTGGTTCAACAACAGGGCCGGATCTAACGTAGTGCTGTTTGTTTCGTTTACATTCAGCTTCGACAGGTTCTTTTCACAAGACGCCGTTAAATACAAGAGGGAAATAGCTAATATATAGTTTGCGATCTTTTTCATGACAGTAAGGTGTTAGAATTTAATGTTTAAATTCAGGCCAAGGCTGCGGGTAGTGGGCAAACCAGGTGATTCCAAACCTACCTGGTTATCGGATCCAAACCCAAATGTTTCGGGATCTATATTATCGACCCATTTTTTTATCAGCAACACATTGTTGGCCACCAGGTCGAGCTTCAGGCCTTTGATCGGCCATTTGGCAGGAACATGTTTAGTGAAATCATATCCTATGGAGATCTGACGCAGCTTCCAGTACCCGCCATTATAAATAACCGGTTCTATTATTTGCTGCGAGCGCAGGTGTTCCCAATAGGTTTGCACAGGCGATACTGCTGTGTTAGGATTGCCACTGGCATCAACTCCGGCGCCTGTTACCCCACCTTCGCGGCCTTGCAGTGTCATTTTGTGCAGGCCATGCCGTACGGCATTGAAGTTGGTGCCCGATAGCATTTTGTTACCCAGTTTATAATCTATAAATACCGCGAAGTTGATGCCTTTATAATTTACTGTATTCAGAAAACCGCCTACCCATTTGGGCAGGCCACTGCCAAACAACACAAAATCGGCTGTGCGCTGGGGTACCCCGTTCGACTGAAATATTTGCTGACCTTTTGCGTCCCGCGCGTACCCATAGCCGGCGATCTGGCCCATTTCCTGACCCACTACGTGCCTGGTTTCCCCATTGAACACGTGCGTACCTGTGGTAATGCGTTCACCTGGTTTGTCGGTAATAATGCTCAGCACTTTGGTGATATTGTAAGAAGTGTTGGCCGTGAATTCCCAGGTTGTATTGAGCGTTCTTACCGGCACCAGGTTCAGCATGGCTTCAAACCCGTAGTTACGGCTTTTACCACTGTTGATGGGCGTATTAAGATACCCTGATGCATCGGAGATCTGCACCAGTACGATCTGGTCTTTGGTGATCTTTCGATAGGCCGCCAGGTCAATGTTAATACGGTTGTTGAACATCCGCATTTCGAGGCCTGCCTCTGTTTCGGCTACCCGGCTGGGTTTCAGATTGGGGTTTGGCAGGGTGGTGCCTGTAACGTTATTACTGATATTGCTGGTGCCCACCGGTACCTGCTGGCCATTCGGGTTATTGATGAAATTCGCATTGGGGCTATAAAATAACTGGTCTGAATAAGGCGGCACATCGCCATCGCTGCCTACCTCGGCATAGCCTAACCGTAGTTTACCAAAATTCAGCCAGTTCACATTTTGCAGGTGTTCCGAAAAAACATAGCTGCCTGAAACGGATGGATACAAAATGCTTCTGTTAGCCGGCGCCAGGGTGCTGAACCAGTCATTACGCACGGTTCCGGTAAGATAAAAGGTTTGTTTGAAATTCAATTCGGCAGAACTATACAATGAATTTACGCCCTGTTCTATGCGCGTGTATACGGGGTCTTTGCCGCGGCCGTTCTGCACGGTGTAAATACCACGGGTGATGAAATCGGTGACCACTACATTGTTGATGTCTGACCGTTTGCGCATGCGATTGCCGCCTGCATTAATGGTTACTCCCAGGATGCCGAAAGTTTTGTTGGCGTTCACCAGGAAGTCGAGGTTGGTTTCGCGAAAGCGCCGGGATTCCTGCGTATACACCCCGTTTACAAAACCAGGCAACGCAGCCGCCCGTGAAGCCTGTCCGGTAGGGAAATTATTAACGTCTTCATCACGTGACCAGTAATCCTGCCCAAATCGTCCCTGTACATTCAACCACGACAGGAGATTATATTTCAGCGTCACATTGCCAAAGATGCGGTCGCGTTTGATATTGTGAAATTGTTCAGCCAACACCCAATATGGATTGGTGCGGTTAGTGAACCTCGACCAACTGTACTCATTGCCCTGTGCGTTGTACTTGTTTTCGTCGAGCACCTTCAAAGGCATAGAAGTTGATAAAGCCATCAACGTGGTGGGAATGGAGTTATCCTGGTTGGCAATGTTTGGCGGGTTTTTATTGATCTCCCGTGAATAATTGATATTGCCCGACAGAATGAGTTGTTCCGACAGATTATAACTATACCCCAGGTTCATCGATTTGCGATTGAACGTATTATTGGGCATAATACCACTGTTCTGGGTATTGTTGAGCGACAGGCGCATGCCGCCTTTGTCGTTACTGCTTTCCAATGCCAGCGTGTTGGAAATATTCTGGCCATGCCGGTAGAATGCCTTGATCCGGCTGCCCTGTGGCTCATAAGGAACGGTCAGGTTATTGAACAGGACCTGCGTCATGCCCGGCGCGAACTTTTCGCCAAACGACCATTCGCCCGAAGTAGGGTCGGGGGCTGTGGGACGAACGCCATTCTCTCCCTGTCCGTACTGGTTTTGATAATCCGTATAATCGAGCGGGGTATCATTGGTATAGTTGAGGTTATAGGTTACGCCAATGCCCTTTGTCTTGCCTTTCGTTTTTGTCGTGATCATGATCACCCCGTCTTTTGCGCGGGAACCATAAAGGGCGGATGCGGGCGCACCCTTCAGGATGGTCATGCTTTCAATATCATCGGGGTTAATGCTCGACAATCCATCACCGCCATCGGCAAACACACCGCCGCCTTTTACAGATATGGTATTGTCATTGAAGTTGGTATTATCAACCGGTACGCCATTGATAACGATCAAAGGATTGTTTTGTCCGGAAATTGACGACTGTCCGCGGATGCGGATCTTGGACGAACCGCCCGGCCCGGTTCCCAGCGAAGAAATATTTACCCCGGCAACTTTTCCCTGCAAGGCATTCATGACATTGCTGGTTCGGTTTACGCTTAGTTCTTCAGGTTTAACGCTGGTGGCGGAATACCCTAAACTCCGGGCCTGTTTTTTTATGCCCAGCGCCGTTACGATCACTTCACCTAGGTTCTGGTTGTCGAACGCAAGTGAAATATCAATAACGGTGCGGCTATCAATGGCTACTTCCGTATTTTTATAGCCTACCGCACTAAAAACAAGGGTGCCATTGGCCGGGGCTGCTATGGTGTATTTGCCATTGTTGTCTGTAGTAGTCCCCAGGGAAGAACCCTTTATCATTATAGAGGCGCGTGAAAGCTTCGTACCTTTTTCATCTGACACTGTACCTGTAACTGTTTGTGCATGGGTAACGGAAAGGAGCAAATGAAAAACGCAGAGCAGCCACAATCCTGCATAACGGGGTGGCCTGCCATGGGTGTAATTTTTCATACCGGCAAGTTGTTTTGGTGAGTAATCGTTGAAGGGACAAATTATCCGGTATTACGGGTAAAAACTTCCAAAATAAAACAGTGTTGAATTTTGTACATTCAGGAGCAGGAAATTCCTTTATTTTATACCTGCTTCCATGCGAAGCAGATTGCGCCAAAGCTAAGTACATAAAGCCATATGAATCAATTCGTGCTACAACACGGTAAATCGGCAGAACTGCTTTTGTTCCCGCACATCCAGGAGATGGGTATAAAAAAGAATGGCTCTATACAGCTGAACGCATTTCCGACCACCATTACTGAAGGGTTACGCATATATTATATAATTGAAGGACGCTTTGAATGGCGCATCAATCATCAGCCCTATATATATTATCCTGGTGATGTAGCGCTGATATTGCCCGGTACGCCATTTGGCAGCGATAATGGCGTGTTGGAGATCGGTTCTTTTACGTGGATACAGCTTGCCCTGCCAGGGCTCGATAAAGGTTATTTACAGCCTGGTAAATGGAGCAGCCTGTCGGAAAGTGAAGCGGCTGCTATTGGCAAAACCCTGTTGTTAAACAGTTTGCCGGTTTTGTCGCGGTTCAACGAAGTGGGCAAGATACTCAAATGCATTCATGCCGAATTATTTGGCAACGAAGTGGGGTACCAGGCAAGCATCAATCACCAGCTGGATGAACTGCTGATACAGGTGGCGCGTAAAATGACAAAACAAAGCCATGCCAACCGCGACTTTCCAAAAACTTTTATGCACCTGGAGGAGGTGTTGCGCCAGGACCTGGCGCATCAATGGACAGTAGAAGAAATGGCTGCCCTGGTGGGTATGGGCACAACCATGTTCACGGAACGGGTTAAAAGTTATTCCGGTTTTTCACCCATCAATTACCTGATCAATATTCGCATTTCCGAAGCCATTAAATTATTAAAGCGGCCGGATGTTTCGGTGACTGACATTGCGCTGGATACGGGATTCTATTCATCGCAACATTTTTCCACCACCTTTAAAAAGCTGACCGGCTACCGGCCCAGTGAGTTCAGAAAAAATAATTTGCGTAATAAATAACTATAATAAACATGAAATGCATCATTACAATTGAGTTAGGAACAAATGGGGTGCGGGTATTTGCCTTCAACCTCAGCGGCCGTGTCATCGGTTCGATGAAGGGCTATTTTCCTACATTTCATACAGAACCCGACCACAGTGAGCAGGACCCGGAACAGATATTTATTACCACGCTGTATGTGCTGAAGAATTTACTCAATGAATTTATACATCCGAAAAAGTATACAGTGGCCTGTATTTGTTTCAGCGCCTCCATGCACAGCGTGCTGGCGGTTGATAAGAATGGCAATCCGCTTGGTAATGCCATTACCTGGGCGGATAACCGGGCCAAAAAGGAAGCACAGGAATTGCGTTACTCCCCATTGGGAAAAAGCCTGTATGCGGCTACGGGTACACCCATTCATCCCATGTCGCCCCTGGTAAAAATAGCGTGGATGAAAAACCGTGATAAAGAGCGTTTCCGGCAAGCCAGCAAATTCCTGTCGATAAAAAGTTATATCATTCACCAGCTTACCGGCGAATATAAAATGGATTACAGCATTGCCTCCGCCACCGGTTTGTTGAATATTCATACAGTTACCTGGGAAGCCGATGCCTTGCAATATGCAGGTATTACGGCCGCCCGCTTGCCCGAGGTGGCGCCGGTATTCGCGTCGGCGGGCAAATTGAAAAAAGCCTATCAGCAGTCATTGCGGCTGCCATCCGAGACTAAGATCTTATTAGGTTCCAGCGATGGTTGCCTGGCAACCCTGGGCGATGGGGTGAAAGGAATTGGAAAAGCTACTATCACTATTGAAGACAGCGGCGCTGTTCGGGTTATGGGACCTACCGTGCTGAAGGACGAACAAATGCGTTTTTTCAATTACCTGCTTACAGATGATTGTTATGTTTCCGGAGGACCTACCAATAACGGCGGAAATATTTTTGAATGGTTCAGCCGCCAGTTTGGTGATTTCACCAATCCATTCGATATGGAGAACAGTTTACAACAATTGATTGAAGAAGCTTCCAAAGTGCCGCATGGATCGGATGGGTTGTTGTTCCTGCCTTATTTATTAGGTGAACGCGCGCCTATCTGGAATGCCAATGCGCGGGGAATGTATTTTGGGTTGAACATAAAACACGAACGCAAACATTTTATCCGGGCTACCATTGAAGGGATATTGTACGAGATCTACAGCATTGGTAAAACGCTGGGGGAACAACGGAATATTAAAAGTTTATCGGTGAATGGCAGCTTTGGCGCCATTCCCTTCTGTACACAAATGATTGCCGATATGTTCAATAAGCCAGTGCGGGTTCGACAGCAATACCACAGCGTAAGTTTTGGTGCGTTTTTGTTAAGCGCTACCGAAATGGGTATTTATAAATCGTTAGATGAAGCCGCACAAACCGTTGAATTGCCCGATATATATAAGCCGAATAAACAACGGCATGCGGTGTATGCGGATTATTTTTCCATATATGAAAAATTGAGTGTAAAACTGGCTGAGGAGTTCGAAGCGATCAGCGACTTACAACAGAAGTATGCTATTGCAGAAGCCCCGGTGAAAGAGGGTAAGGAGGGAAGAAAAAGTAAGAAGAGTTGATCAGTTAACCAGTTGACCAGTTAACGAGGAAGAAGGAAGTTGATAGGGTTGATAGAGTTGATAAAGGGGCGAAAGATGAAACGAGTGAGAGATGTAAACAGTGAGGAATATTACCCTGTCGTGAACCCTTTCACAGCCTGTCCCGACTTGTCGGGATTTCATGTTTGCCGTTTCACGATTCAGAATTGCCGATTGCCGATTCACGATTGCCGAAAAAGCTATTATATGAAAAATATCTATCTGATTATTACAATGCTACTCCTAAGTGCATTCCTCTATGCCCGGCAAATAACATTAACGCCCGATCAAATTAAAGCCTTAACTCCCGACTGGAAGGGCGAACGTTCTGCTGATGGGCGGCCACATGTGTCTGATAAATTACTACAGCGCCTGAAAGCGGTGCATCTCGAAGAAGCCTGGGGCATCTTACGCAATAAAGGATATATGAACCAGTTCGAAGGCGACTGGATGGTATTGGAAGACGACTCCGCCATGACCGGCCGTGCGGTTACGGCCCAATACTGGCCCATGCGTCCCGATGTAGATAAACTGGTAAAAGATAAAGGAAAAGCCGAAGGCCGCATTGGCGCCCCCAACTCCTGGCCGATCGATGTATTAAAGAACGGCGATATCTATGTGGCCGATAGTTATGGAAAGGTAGTCGATGGCACGCTGATAGGCGATAACCTGGGCAACGCCATTTACGCCAAATCCGGCCGCGGGGTGATCTTCTATGGTTCGGTACGTGATATGGAAGGACTGGAAGAAATAAAAGGATTCAATGCCTGGATCAAAGGGTATGACCCTTCTTATATCCAACAGATGATGCTGGGTGGCATCAATGTGCCTGTTCGTATAGGCCGTGCCACGGTATTGCCCGGTGATGCCATCCTGGCGAAGAAAGGCGGTGTGGTATTTATTCCTGCCCACCTGCTGGAAGAAGTGGTGCTGAATGCCGAATTCATTTCCCTGCGCGACCAGTTTGGCCACCAGCGTTTGCGTGAGGGAAAATACACGCCCGGGCAAATAGATACCCAATGGACAGATGCCATTAAACAGGATTTTTTGAAGTGGATTGACTCGAATGCTGATAAATTGCCGATGACCAGGCAGGAGTTGGATCAATTCATGAAGGATAGGACGTGGTAGCGTGGGCAAGTTGACCAGTTAACCAGTTAACGAGTTAACCAGTTGACAAGTTGACAAGTTAACGAGTTGAATATTGGCGCGAGGTTGTATTACTCCCCCTTCACCGGAGGGGGATGGGGGGGCCTGCTGAAAAGTTGATGAGGCAAAAGGAAAAGATAGGAGGCATGAAAGTAGGACTTTCACGTTTGCCGTTTCACGACTAATTGCGACTTGCCCGTCCATAAAAACAAAAGCTATTCTCTAAAATAATTAAACAAAAAAAACTCAAAGCATGACACCATCTCAGAAATTTCTAACCAAACTGGGGCTAAGGGATCCGCAACCAGAAGCCGCTAATAATCATACTGAACAACCACACAACAGCCGGCGTTCGTTTTTGAAACGGTCCACGCTGGGCGGCATTGCACTCGGTGGGGCCAGCGCCTTATGGCCTATTGAAGAGATCCTGGCGCAAACCACGCAAAAGGTCAACCGCTATTCAAACCCAAGCGAGTTGAAGATCACCGATATGCGTTATTGCATTATCCAGAATGTGGGCCGCACCCCCATTATTCGCATCGATACCAACCAGGGGATATATGGATTGGGTGAAGTGCGCGATGGCGCTGATGAACGCTATGCATTGATGTTGAAGAGTCGCATACTGGGACAGAACCCCTGTAACGTGGAGATGTTATTTAAAACAATTCGTCAATTTGGTGGACCTGCGCGGCAGGGTGGTGGCGTATGTGCCGTTGAAATGGCCCTGTGGGACCTCTGTGGCAAAGCCTACAATGTACCCGTGTGGCAACTGTTGGGTGGCCGGTATCGCGACAAAGTAAGAATGTACGCGGATACACCTGAGGCGCCCACCTTCGATGAGTTCAAAGCAAAGATCAAACACCGCCTCGAAGTTCAGGGCATGACCTGGTTAAAAATGGATATTTCCATTGGGGAAGTAAAGGACAAGGAAGGTTCGCTGGTGAATAGTAAATTCTGGGGCAGTAACCTGGGGCAGTGGAATGGAGGTTATATGGATTACGCCAATACCAAACATCCTTTTACCGCCATTCAGATCACCGAAAAAGGACTGGATGGTATGGCGCAGATCATAAGCGATGTGCGTTCGGTAGTGGGATATGAAATACCTCTTTCGAGTGACCATTACGGACACTTCGATCTGAACAACGCCATCCGTTGGGGCAGGAAAGTAGAACCATTCCGTTTGGCCTGGCTGGAAGATATGGTGCCCTGGCAGTTTACCGAGCAATACAAAAAAATGGCCGATGCGCTGGAAACTCCTGTATTGACCGGTGAAGATATTTACCTGCTCAACGGGTTCAAACCATTGATAGATGCCGGCGCGGTGGATATTGTACATCCTGATCTGGCAACAGCCGGCGGTATCCTGGAAACAAAACATATTGGAGATTATGCCGAAGAGAAAGGCGTGGCCATGGCGATGCATTTTGCGGGTAGTCCGGTTTCCTTTATGGCCAATGTGCATTGTGCTGCCGCCACGCAGAACTTCCTGGCGCTGGAACATCACTCCCTCGATAATGACTGGTGGGAAGGACTGGTAAAAACCACGGATGGGCGCAAATTGTTCGAAAAAGGCTATGCGAATGTGCCGCTTACTGCACCGGGTTTGGGTGTAGAACTGGTGGAAGAAGAGATCAAAAAACATTTGATCCCCACCAATAAAACCTATTTCGCGCCAACGCCTGAATGGAATGATGTGCGCTCACACGACAGGCTGTGGAGTTGAACGAACATACGCAAAACCAATACATTTTTTCATGAAAGGACTTTCTTTTACGCTGGTGATCGTAGCGGTGGTGAGCCTGGCCATGTATTATCCGCAGTATTTTAAAACCATTGGCGATTTTAAACTGTCTGCCCTTATCATTCCTTTGTTACAACTCATTATGTTTGGCATGGGAACCGAATTAAGTTTGAAAGATTTTGCTAATGTAGTGCGCATGCCCAAAGGTATAATTGTAGGCGTGGTATGTCATTATGTGATTATGCCGCTGATAGGGTTTACATTGGCCACATTGTTCAACTTTCCCAATGAAATTGCGGCCGGTATTATTCTGGTGGGCTGCTGCCCCAGTGGTTTAGCCTCAAATGTGATGTGTTACCTGGCGAAAGGGAACCTGGCTTTGTCGGTATCGGTCACCACCATTTCAACCATGCTGGCGCCTTTTTTAACCCCGCTGTTGATGCGTTTGCTCGGTGGCAGTTTTGTCGCCATCGATTTCTGGAGCATGGCCTGGGATATTACCAAGATCGTAATCATTCCTGTTACTGCCGGACTGGTATTTCATTATCTCGTTCGGGGAAAATTCAAATGGCTCGATAAAGCCATGCCGCTGGTGTCCATGGCGGGCATTGCCCTGATACTGGTTGTTATTACTGCTGCCGGCAGGGATAATCTCATAAAGGTAGGCGTCTTGTTACTGGTGGCCACTATCCTTCATAACGTGCTGGGATATGTATTGGGGTATTGGTCGGCCAGATTGTTGCGATTTCATGAACGCGATTGCCGCACTATTGCCCTGGAAGTGGGAATGCAAAATGCCGGTCTTGCTTCCGGGTTAGCCCTGGCAATGGGCAAGCTGGCTACTGCCGGTCTGGCGCCGGCCATCTTTGGACCGGTTATGAATTTCTCCGGTTCTTCATTAGCGAGCTGGTGGCATAACCATCCGCCAAAGGCGGATGGAGTTGATAAGTTGATCAGTTAACCAGTTGACCAGGAGGCAAGTTGATAGAATTGACAAGTTTACAAGTTGACGAGTTAACAAGGAAAATACCAGATGCCAGTTTGTTAGTTAATTAGTTTTTTAGTTGTTGGGTTCTTAGGTTTTGGGAGTCATCTGATTTATCGGGAACCCTTTCACGTTTCACGATTCATGAAGCGAGTCTCGAATTTCGCGAGCCCATTGCCGATTCACGATTGCCGATTGCCGAAAAAAACTGTCATATGAAACAAAATTATGTAATCATACTACTACTCTTAATAAGTGTAAGAAGCTTCACTCAACAGATCTCTCACGATCAGCTGATCGCTCTAACGCCCGAATGGAAAGGCGATCGGTTTGCAGATGGAAGACCCAAGGTGCCCGACAGCATTCTCGATCGCATGAAGCTGGTGACGCTGGAAGAAGCCTGGGCGGTTTTACGCAATGAAAATTACAAACACCAGTATGATGGCGAATGGAAAACCATCAACCCCGATAGTGTGCTGGTGGGCCGTGCGGTCACCGCTATTTTTATGCCGGGCCGCCCCGATATTCATCGCGTGATAGATAAATTTGGCGTGCGCGATAAACGGGTGAAATCACAAAACTCCTGGCCCATCGATCTGCTGGTAAAGCGCGATGTGTATGTGGTGGATCAGTTCGATGCCTATGAAGATGGCCCCACCATTGGCGATAACCTGGGCAACTCCATTTTTGCAAAGACCGGGAATGGTATTGTATACGATGGCGCCATTCGCGACATAAAAGGACTGAAAGAGATTGGCTCTTTCACTTCGTTCTTCCGCAGTTATCATCCTTCGCATCACCTGAACAATCCGGATGGAGAATTGAATACAACGCTGGTTGGCATCAATACACCTACACGCATTGGCAAGGCTACGGTGATGCCCGGTGATGTGGTGCTGGGCCGTGATGGCGGGGTGATCTTTATTCCCCCACACCTGGCCGAAAAAGTAGTAAAGACTTCCGAGATCGTTCGTCTCCGCGACTTGTTCGGACATCAACGGTTACGCGAAGGAAAATATACCCCGGGACAGATAGACTCCCGATGGAGCGACGAGATCGAAAAGGATTTTTCGAAATGGCTTAATGAGCATATTAATGAGTTGCCGGTTTCTAAAAGTCAGATCCAGGAGTTCTTGAAAGGAAGAACCTGGTAGGGGAGTTGAGTTGACGAGTTGACCAGTTAACAAGTTAACAGGATGAATAGATCGCGAGGCCAAAATTGCCGATTGCCGATTGCCGATTGCGGATTGCCGATTCACAAATGCATAAAACAACAATCAATGACAAATCATAATTCAAGACGATCATTTATATCAAAAGCTGCAATTGCAGCAACACTGGCCCCATTAGCAACCTTCGGTCGGGGCTATGAACAGGCGGTGGAACGAACGCCAAAAGCATCGCCCCCTGCCAATTTAAAGATCACCGATGTAAAGTGCGGGTATATAAAGGGAAGTCTGTTTGTAAAAATATACACCAACCAGGATATCTGGGGTTGTGGGGAAGGCGTGGATGCCATTGCCGGCACCTATCATCTTGTAAAGAATTTCGGCGAACGCATCAAAGGAAAAAGTCCGTTGAATGTACACCGGTTGTTTGAAGATATTCGCAAATCTGGTTTTTTCCAGGGCGCCCAGTCGGGCATGTATGTGGCGGTTTTGTCGGCCATAGAAACCGCGTTGTGGGACTTGGCCGGTAAAGCCCTGCAGCTACCGGTGTACCAATTGCTGGGTGGTAAGTTCCGCGATAAAGTGCGCGTGTATTGTGATACGGCCCTGTATCAACAAAACCTGCCTACGCCTGCTGATTTTGCCGAAGCAGCAAAGAAGGCAAAATCGATGGGCTTCAATGCCATCAAATTCGACCTTGACCAGGCAAACGATCCTAATAAATACGACCGGTACAACTGGACGGCGAGTCCGGCAGAGTTGCAACGCATGTACGATCAGTTGTCTGCAGCCCGTGAAGCCGCAGGGCCCACCATCGATATCTGTGCCGATATGCATGGGCGGTATGATGCGGTGACCGGTCATGCCATTGCAAAAAGACTGGAATCTTTGAACCTGATGTGGCTGGAAGAACCTGTGCCCGCTGAGAATATAGAAGCTTATAAGCTCATCTCCGATTCCACCACCACGCCCATTTGTGTAGGAGAGAACCAGTACCTGGCGTATGGGTTCAGAAAAATGTTGGAGATTGGCGCGGTAGATATTATTATGCCCGATCTGCAAAAATGCGGTGGGCTGGGCGAGGGGCAGCGTATTGCCAACCTGGCCAATTTATATTATGTGCCTTTTGCACCGCATATGGTGGCTTCGTTTCTGGGCGCCATGGCGTCGGCCCATGTTTGTGCTTCGGTGCCCAATTTCATGATCATGGAATGGCAATCTTATTTTCATACCGATCCCATGTTCAAAGAAATTGTTACTTATAATGGCGAATGGGTGAACAACAGTTTTATAACGGTATCGGAGAAGCCGGGTATTGGTGTGGAGATCAATGAAGCCGGGATGAAGAAGTATGCGTTACCCGGGATACCGTTTTTTGAATGAGTATAAATACAAAAGGAAGCAGTTCGGGCTTCCTTTTGAAATGTAAATTTATTGGCTATTACTAATGCGACATTGCCTTCAAACCAACAATCGAACCTATCAGGGTAGTAAGAAAAAATATACGCCAGAATGTGGCCGGTTCTTTAAAAAAGAAGATGCCCATTAAAACGGTGCCAACTGCGCCAATGCCTGTCCATACAGCATAAGCTGTGCCGATAGGAATGGTTTTAGTTGCTTTCATTAAAAGCAACATACTTACAGACAAGGCAATAAAAAAGCCTGTATACCACCAGGCAGATGTACTACCTGTTGTTTCCCTGGCCTTTCCTAAACAGGATGCAAATGCTACTTCCAGCAATCCTGCTACAATCAAAATAATAAAGTTCATACTATTGTTTTTTTGTACAACACAAAGATCAACTATGGATGCGAGAAGGTTGTAAACCCAATATCTTGCAAATTAAAATAAAGAGGTTTCACGACCTGTAATTTCTTATATAAATATCTTTCTTATTGTGATATAAACTTTAGTCGTAAATTGTCGCCTCGATTGTAATAAGTATGAAAATGACAATTAAAACGGTTTTTCATTTTGGATTGTTGATGTGTTTGCCATTTTTGCTTCAGGCGCAACAACCGTCATCAAAAGTTTCCAACAGAAACTACCACAATCCGGTATTGAAAGGCTTGTATGCCGATCCGGATATTATTTTCTCCGCTAAAACAGGTAAGTTCTATTTGTACCCAACCAGTGATGGATTTACCAACTGGACGGGCACTTACTTCAAGGCATTTTCCTCCTCCAACCTGGTGAACTGGAAAGACGAAGGCGTGATCCTCGATCTGCCAAAAAACGTGAGCTGGGCAAAGATAAGGGCCTGGGCGCCTTGTATCATTGAACGAAAGATCAATGGTGTATATAAATACTTTTTCTATTTCTGTGGCGAGCAAAAGATTGGGGTGGCGGTAAGTGATAATCCTGCCGGGCCATTTATAGACATGGGCAAACCCTTGATCGATAAACGTCCTGAAGGAATAACCAAAGGCGGACAAACCATTGATCCGGATGTTTTCCTGGACCCGCAAACCGGTAAATATTATTTGTACTGGGGCAATGGGTATATGGCAGGCTGTGAATTGAATGATGATATGGTTTCCCTGAAAATGGAGACACTGAAAGAATTGACACCCGATAAAACCTTCAGGGAAGGGACACATGTGTTTTATAGAAACGGCCAGTATTATTTTATGTGGTCGCAAAACGATACCCGCGATCCCAACTATTGCGTGCGCTATGGAACAGCCAGCGGGCCGCTGGAAAAAATAAGCATCCCCACCAATAACCTGGTGGTGTTTAAAGATTCAACAGCCGGTATTTTTGCCACCGGTCATAACTCCACCATTCAGGTGCCGGAAAAAGATGAATGGTACCTGGTGTATCACCGGTTCAATTATCCCAATGGTATAAATATGGGCCGAGAAGCCGGTTACAACCGCGAAGTATGCATAGATAAAATGGAGTTCAATGCAGATGGCACTATTAAACAAGTTCAACCCACACATGCTGGCATAAAACCGGTAAAGCAACTGCTCCGCTGATAAGAAAAACAATAATGGTCGGTGCTAATTCAGCCTGCCTTCCTTGTTGTATTTGGCTTTATAGTCAAGTGGAGATAATCCGGTGATCTTTTTAAACACTTCCCGGAAGGCTTTGTCATCTGAATAGCCAACGTCGTTCATGACTTCAAAAACGGTCTTCCGGCCATTCTCCAGCGCCCGTTTGGCTACTTCCACTTTTACCCGCTGTAAATATTCCACTGGGGTATTGCCGGTAGCTTTTATAAAACGCCGGTCGAAGTTGCGGCGGCTAACGGCCAGTTTGGAAGCCAGTTCTTCAAATGAAATTTTCTCGCCCAGGTTTTCTTCAATAAAATCCTGCGCTTCGCAAACCATTTCATCACCATGGTTCTTTTGTATCTGGAAAATAAGAAAGGGCGATTGCGACGATCGTTCAATATCTATCTGAAATATTTTTGAACAGTAAATAGCTGTTTGCCGGTTAAAGTATTTTTCAACAATGAATAAGCAAAGGTTCAAAAAAGAGAATGCGCCTCCATTGGTGTAAATACCCGGTTCGGTGGCGATGAGTTTATCGAGGTGTAAATTGATGTTGGGGAACAGGCGTTTGAAATCGGTAGCCACATTCCAGTGGGTGGAGCAGGTTTTCCCTTCCAGTAAACCGGTGGCGGCCAGCAGAAAGGCGCCCGAACAAATACTGGCAATTTCAGCCCCGTTTTTATATTGGTCTTTTATCCAGTCAACCAAATCCTGGTTCTGTTGTATCATGAAGTCAAAATCACGACAGGCCAACGACGGAATGATAACCAGGTCGGTTTTTTTTATGTGCTTTATATGTACAGGATGGATGATGAACAGGCCGGCATCGAGTTGCAATTCCTCCTCATAACCTGCTACCTGGATGGTCATTTTAGATTCGTTACCAAGCCGTTGCCAGTAATCATTGGCCCGCTTCAGAATTTCATACGTGCCGGTAATGCTGCTTAAATTAACGTCCTGGGTTGGAACAAGGATGACCACCTGTTTCATAACAAAGAATTTATACGCTAAAGATACGTCATTACTTTGTCCAAATCAACCCAGTAGAATGTCTAATTGCCACCCATGTTATCATGTATTAAGACAGTAGCTTTTCGTAAATCGGCAATCGGCAAACATGATTGCCGATTGCCGACTGCCGCTTATCGTTGTGAATGGATGGTTTGTATTGTGCCATCAGGATTATAAAACAACTGAGTCACCTTTACATTGCGTAAATGTGTTTTGCCCGAGAGTTGAATGTCATGATAGAACAAATACCATTTGCCATCTTTCTCAATAATGGAATGGTGATTCGTCCAGCCTTTTACAGGTGCTAATAATATACCTTTATAAGTAAAAGGGCCATATGGACTGTCGCCAATGGCGTATACGATGTTATGCGTATCGCCGGTTGAATATGAGAAATAATATTTGCCATGGTACTTGTGCATCCAGGATGCTTCGAAAAAGCGTTGGTCATTGTTTTTCTCTTTGTATAAATTGCCGGCACTGTCCAGTATTTTGATCTCCTTCACCGGTTCGGCAAACGACTTCATATCTGCGCTCAGTTTCGCTAAGCGGGGCAATATGGCCAGTTGATCGGGTTGACGCAATTTGCCGGCGCTGTCGTATTTGTTATTATTCCACCTTTGTAATTGTCCGCCCCAGATCCCACCAAAATACATATAGTACGAACCGTTGTCGTCTTGGAATACACAGGGATCAATGCTATAGCTGCCTTTAATGGGCTCCTTTTCGGCGGTGAACGGTCCTTCCGGCGTTTTTGAGGTAGCTACGCCAATCTGGAAAACATCCTGTTTGTTTTTTACCGGGAAGTACAGGTAGTAGGTGTTGTTGGCAAAAGCCGCATCGGGCGCCCATAGTTGACGACCGGCCCAGGGGATGTCTTTAATATGCAGGGCAACACCATGGTCGGTTACTTTGCCGCCTACCGAATCCATGGAAAGGATATGGTAATCCATCATGTTGAAATGGTCGCCATTGTCGTTTTCCGGCGTTCCGGTGGCCGTATCGTGCGAGGGATAAATGTAAATGCGGCCATTAAAAACATGTGCTGACGGATCAGCCGTGTAGATGTGCGTTACCAGGGGTTGCGACAGGTACTTGTTGTTTTCTGTAGAGATTTTCACTGTGCTGGAATCAGCAGTCGGCGCCTTGTCTGAAGCGGCATCGTTACAACTGCAGATGACGGCGATGGCAGAGGTAAGTATAAAACTGTTTCTTTTCATATGTTTATTCGTTGTGCTTGTAGTGTGGTTTAATTAGTTTTTATAATTGTTTTAGCGGGTGTGAGTCCTTTTGCGGTGGCTGTTATGGTGATGATGCCCGGCGTTCCTTTTTTTGCCCGAACGATCACCAGCGCCAGACCCTTGAATGCATTTCTTGTTTTGGAAGGAAAGGGGGCCAGGTTGGCGGCATCGCCGTTGTCAGTAGCCACTATTTCACCTGGTCCTGAAATACTGAATGCTATCAGATCACTGGCTTCCGGCGCCAGCACTCCATGTGCGTCGGTTACTTGCAGGGTAATAAACGACAGATCTGTTCCGTTTGCTTTTACCAGGCTTCTGTCTGCCTGTAATTGCAGTTTGGCGGGTGCGCCTGCTGTTTGTACCTTATCGGTTGCCCAGGGTTTACCATTCTTATATGCTACCACCCGCAATATGCCTGGTTCATACACTACACTGTCCCAGCGAAGCCGGTATTCGTATTGTCCTTTCTTTTTTCTGCCTAATGATTGGTTGTTCAAAAACAGTTCCGCTTCATTGCCGGAAGTGAATACATGTACAGGCGTGATTACACCGGTACGGCCGGGCCAGGTCCAATGGGGCAGAATGTGCGCCATGGGTAAATTGGGCCGCCAGCGGGCCTGGTACAAATAAAAACGGTCTTTCTTAAAACCAGCCAGGTCAATGATGCCGGAATAAGAACTGCGGGCCGAATAATAGGGTGTTGGTTCGCCCAGATAATCCCAGCCACTCCATACAAATTCTCCGGCTACATACGGATGTTTATCCTGCGATGAGAATACTTTATCGGGAGAAGCGCCAAAAGCGGCGGTATACAATTCATAGGCGCTTACAAATTTGTTGATGGGATCGCCACCAGTACTATCACTTACCGGCGCACTGATGCCATCGTATACCGGGAAAATATAAGTGCCGCGCGAGCTTAATGCCGACGCTGTTTCACTGCTAACGATCATTTTATTGGGGAACTTGCTGTGAAACGCCGGGTAAAGCGGTGAGGTTCTGATGCCCTTGAGATGCGCATAGGCCGGTGCATCCCGGATGCCTTCGCCCTGGTAGTTCAAACAAAGAAGGTCGAGCGCTGCGGGGAACGGCATGTCGGGTTTGGCGTAATTCATGGAAGCGGTGACCGGCCGCGTGCTGTCTTCATCGTGTACAATATCAGCTAATTTTCTCGCCACGGCAGCGCCCGTATCACCGGTGTATTGTTCCCCTACTTCATTGCCAAAACTCCAGGCAATGATGGAAGAGTGATTTTTATCGCGCCTGATGAATGAGCGGGTATCGGGTTCATACCAATCAGGAAAAATCAGGTGAAAATCATGCGGTGTTTTTTTTCTTTCCCAACTGTCGAAGATCTCATCGATCACCAGGAAGCCCATGCTGTCTGTAAGCGCCAGCAATTCAGGAGCAGGAGGGTTGTGCGATAAACGAATGGCATTACAACCCAGCTCACGCAACAATTCCAGTTGTCTTTCTGCCGCCCGGGTATTAAAGGCAGCGCCTAAAGCGCCGAGGTCGTGGTGCTGGTTAACGCCCTGGATGCGCACCGGATTTCCATTTACCAGCAATCCTTTTTCGGGATCCAAATTAAGGGTGCGGATCCCGAAACGGGTTTCATATTCATCAATAACTTTCCCATTGGCGTACACTCTGGTAACGGCCAGGTACAGGTTGGGTTTTTGTAAAGGAACGGGTCCCCACAGTAATGGTTTTTTTATTATAACCGAATTGTTTGTTTGTATTTTCCTGCCTGCAGGAATGGTATTGGTAGTACGGGGAAAGACGGCTACTTTATTTCCTGCTTTCCCGGTTTTTTCGTTAATGGTAAATACTTCTGTAGCCAGGTCATAGCGTTGGTCAGTTGTTGAATTGTTCTCCATAGTAACGGCCAGCTCAACAGTGGCTGCAGCGGCAGATACATTTTTTGTATGTATGAATGTACCCCATTGCGCTACATGCACCGGCGCCAGTTTTGTTAACCATACATTGCGGTATAAACCGCCACCGGGATACCAACGGGCGGAATTGGCGGGATTGTCGAGCCGTATCGCAAGCTGATTATCGCCTCCTGGTTTCAGATAAGGTGTCAGGTTAAGCTGGAAAGAATTATACCCATAAGGCCAGCCACCCACCAGGTTCCCATTCAGCCAAACCATGGCATACGACATGGCGCCATCTATATCCAGGTAAATGATCCTGTCTTTATCTGTAATTGGAATAGTCAGTTTGCGGCGATACCAGGCAACACCCGGACTGGGTAATCGTCCCATGCCGCCACCTACTTCAGCAGGATCACCTTTAAAGAAAGGGCCGTTAATCGCCCAGTCGTGCGGCAGGGTTACTGGCTCCCAGCCGGCATCATTAAAGTTGGCTTGTACAAAAGGGAAATCGCTGCCCGGGTTACCTTCCGGCCGCTGGTGCTGTTTGGTTGGGTCCTTAATAAACTCGTTGGCGCTGGGCAGGATCCAGTTTTTTAGCACGTTCGTTGTGGAATTTACAGTTACAGCCTCGGTGGGTTTTGAATCGGCTACCATATTGTCATTCCGGTCAGTTACTTCGGGCCGAATGTCATAGATCAGTTTATCAGGGGAGGAAGTGTATTTCATAAACTTCCAGCCATCGTTTATGGCAATGCGTTCCCTGGTAGTTGTAACCTGACTATTACTGCCTGGTAAAAAGAAAACATTTACTATAACAAATAAACAAAAACGAATACACCGGACTGTAATCAACTGCATGAAAAGAAATTTCAATTGAATATACTGAATTAAAAAGTACTAAGGAGAACTGTGTTAAATGTCTCCTTAATAGTTGCAATTAAGGCACAAGGCTCAAGGTGAGCGCTTTAGTTATAGCCCGGATTCGCCAGGTTAACTCGTCAACTGATCAACTACCATTTACATTTAATAATACCATAATGTCTTATTGGCAATAGAGTAACATAACTAAACCAATTTTGCGCTCGATTATTCCAACTAAGGCAACATGAGAATATTTGTACTGGCTACAATTTTAATTGGTATTGGTTTTATAGTAAATGGTCAACAGACCGCACCGGATCCACCTGGTGCGAAGCCGTTGAAATGAAAAAGTTCCTGATTGAAAAATTGAACATACCCGAAAATGCCATCATCATTGAGCCACATGCAAGGCATACCACTACCAATTTACGAAACTGTGTACGGCTCATTTACCGGTACGGAATGCCCTTCAACAAAGCCTGTATCACTACAACCTCAGGCGGGCAAAGCATGATGATCACAAACACGCTTGCTGCGAGATGCTTAAAGGAATTAAATGAAGTACCCTTTCAAAACGGCAAACGCCTGTCTGAAACGGAAGCTGAGTTTTATCCTGCCATTGATGCATTACACATTAATCCAACAGAACCATTAGATCCTTAATCCAGATAGAAGTAAGAAGTAGGAAATAAGAAGAAAGAAACTGCTGAAGATCATAGCCTCGCTATTGGTTTTGGGTCTGTATTTCCTACTTCGTCCCTCTTACTTCGTGCCACATCTATTTTTCTTTATTCTTAAAAACACTGTTTATGAACGTATACTCCATTGCAGCTACATGCCTGTTCCTTCTGTTCTCATCAGACCATCCTGTCAACATCAATATGCAAATTAAGCAGGCGCACACCGTTGATTCCTTGGGCGCCTGTCAGGGAGCCTCCTTTCAGCAAGGGCGCCTGTTCTTATATGGCGACCGGGAAGCAGGCATGATCAGAGAATTTAAAATGATGGGCGATTCACCGGTGTATATAAATAAAGAATGCAAGCTTACTGAGAACGGGGCCGATGTGATCAATCACCCAACCGGTATTGCCTGGAATGGCCATTCACCCACCTTTATTGGCAACAGCATCCGGCTCGATGCAGCCGGTACCAAATGGAAAGCGGTTATTTACTGTGTAAACTGGCAGGGTTTGTTAACCACCGGTACATTAGATGGCAACCTGCTTAATACTATTGAAGACGATGCCTGCATCCAGGGAACCCGGCCCGAATACGTGCAATACAAAGGCAAGTGGTATGTGGCTACAGCCGATTATGGCGATAAAGGAAATGAAGTGAGGCTATACGATCCTGCACTTTTACAACATGCAAAAAAGACCAGCGAAAAAGGCGTGCTGGTAAAAAAGTTCACCTGCACACCCTGGGTGCAAAACCTTCACTGGATACCTGCAAAAAATATCCTGGTGCTTATTCAGAACCAGGTAGAGGGTAGAAGATGGCGGTTCACCTACCTGGATTTTAATAAATCAATGGAAACGGGCGCTCAGCAGGTAATTAAAGTGGTAGACCTTGACCGTACCGATGAACTGGAAGGGTTTACATTCCTCGATAATGATTCAAAAGGGATAGCTGTTAGTTCATCGCGAAAAGACAATGTAAACAACATGCAGATCAGCTGGAAGTAAATAATTGAAGTAAAAACTACTCACAATAAAAATCAACCATGGGAAAGGTAATTCAACACAAACATTTCACTTCAGGTTACAGAAGTATTTTCCGGCACCTTTGGTGGTGGACGTGCATTCTGTGTATGGTTATGGCAACTCCGGTGTTGGCGCAAACCAGTAAAGTTACCGGTACAGTAACCGATTCAAAAGGACAGCCATTGCCTGCTGTAAGTGTGCAGGACAAAAAAACAAGCAAAACGGTAATGACCGATGAAAGCGGAAAGTTCAGTATCGATGCCGGTGCAAACAGCACACTGATATTCTCCTATACCGGTTTTACAAAACAGGAAGTTGGTGTTTTAAACCACTCAGTGATCGATGTAAAGCTGGAGGATGATGCAAAAACGATGGATGAGGTGTACGTGGGTTATCAACGACTCAGAAAGAGCGATGTGACCGGCGCCATCTCCAGTGTAAAAGCCAGTGAGCTGAACCTTTCTACACCTACTATTAGCCAGGCGTTGGTAGGTAAAGTGGCCGGCGTACAGGTGGCACAGGTATCCGGCGCTCCTTATGGCGGCGCTAAAATCAGGGTGCGTGGTATTGGATCTATCAATGCCAGCTCGGAGCCTTTATATGTAATTGACGGTTATGCGTTAGGCGCCATGGTTGGTCAGCAGGGTACCGGCACCAACAACTCCTCGCAGGGACAGGGTAACGGTGGTAATGCCACGAACGGATATAACGCAGCCGCTTCCGGTAACGATATCTTCCTGAATCCTGATGATATTGAATCGATAGAAATATTGAAAGATGCTGCTTCTGCGGCCATCTATGGTTCACGGGCATCGGGTGGGGTAGTGTTGATCACTACCAAAAGAGGGAAAACAGGCAAAGGAAAATTGACCTATGATTTTCAGCTGGGCAGTCAGTCGCTGGCCAAAAAAGTAAAGCTGTTAAATGCCGGTCAGTTCACCGATCTGTTTGTAAATGGCCGTAATGCCAACTACAAAGACATCCTGATCTCTAAAGGAGTAGCCTGGGATGATGCTTTTTATTCTGATGATAATAACACCCGTTTGGCAAAATCGGGTCAAACAGCTACCAACTGTTCTGTTTGTATCATCAAAGACCTTTATGATTTTCCTACACAAAAAATTATAGCGCCTAAGTACAATACCGACTGGCAGGATGTGCTGTATGATAATGCCCTGGTAACAAGGCACAATCTTACCTTCTCGGGCGGAAATAATGGCGTTCGTTATTTGGTAAGTGGCGGTTATCTCGATCAGCCGGGTATTTTAAACAGTACCTATCAAAAAAGAATTAACCTCAGGACCAATATCGATGCCGATGTTTCGCCCAAATTAAAATTATCTTCCAGCGTATTTATAACCAATACCGACAATCGCGAAGTGCAGGAAGGCCGTTTTAACCAGGGCCCCATCCTGGGTGCGTTGGTATATATGCCTGTTTTCCCTGCCTTTAATCCTGATGGCAGTCTGGCCATGTCGTATGCAAATGCAGGCGCTCAGTTCGATGGTTTTAGCTATGCATTTCAGGGTATTGAAAACCCATTGGCGCTGGCACAACGGGTTAAGATCACCCGTAAAGGAATACGTACTACTGCCAATACAAGTGCTACCTATGAGATCATAAAGAACCTTTCGTTTAAAGTAAACATCGGGGCGCAATCTTACAAAGAAAAATACGAATATTACTTTCCTACTAATTTAAGTAATGGTATCAATCCGCCCGGTTCATCGCAGTCAGTACTGGCTGCCAATGCGGCTGCACAGAATTTAGATATCCAGGACAGGCTGGCTGAGTATACGCTGAATTACAATAAACAATTTGGAAAACACAGTTTCAATGCATTGGCTGGTTATACAGCACAACAAACCACTACTGATGTGGTAGCTGTAGCGGCTAAGGATTTTACCAACGACTTGGTACAGGAAATTACAGCTGTTGGGTCAACGCCTGGTGATTTTTCTATACAGAGCAATACCGGTAAATCAGTCACTACGCTGGTGTCGTATCTGGGCCGGTTAGTATATAGCTATGACAGACGTTACAGCCTTACCGGTTCATTCCGTACCGACGCCTCTTCACGTTTTGGCCCGCAGAACCGCTGGGGTAAATTTGGTTCAGTATCTGCCGGCTGGGCTGTTTCCAATGAGTCTTTTTATAAAGACTGGTTAGGTGCCGGCCCTACTTTAAAATTACGGGCAAGCTGGGGTTTGACTGGTAATAATAATATCCCTAACTATAAATATGAGCAGGATGTAACCGGAGTGGGTGGGGCTGTTTTTGGTAATACGGTATACACTGGTTCATGGTCAGGTGGTATCATCGATCCTACCTTAGGTTGGGAATCTACCTCTCAATACAATTTTGGTGCAGACATCACTACGCTGAATAATCGTTTATCGATCATCGCCAATTATTATATCAGTAGATCTTACAATTTGCTGTATAGTCGTAATATTTCAGCTATTTCGGGTGGTACTAACGCTGCCATTACCAATAATGGAACTGTTTCTTCCACGCCTGTGGGTGTGCTTACCAATTTACGCAATTCAAACATCCATAACACCGGCTTTGATCTGCAGGTAGATTATAAAGCGGTTCAAACAAAAGATTTTAACCTGAGTGTGCGTGGTAATATAACAGCCAACAAAAATAAAGTAGTCAGTCTGGGCGGCGCCAGTGAAATACAGGTAGCAGGTGCTGAAAGAAGCTATATTACCAATATAACCCGGGAAGGTGATCCGGTTGGATCTTTTTATGGCGTAAAAGTAGCCGGTATGGTACGTCAGGGCGATATGGATAATGTGAATGCCGACTGGGCCGTATACAAAGCCAACGGTAACAAATTTCCTCCCGGCTATAAGTTGAAAGCATTCCCGGTTTCTACGTATTCAACCACGCCTTTAAATCCGGGTGATCTGTATTTCAAAGATTCCAATGGCGATGGATTGATCACCGATGCGGATAAAGGTATTATTGGTACACCTTATGCGAAATTCACTTATGGGTTTAACCTGAGCATGAACTACAGGTTCATTGACTTCAGCGCGTCTTTCAACGGCTCTTATGGTAACCAGATCATTGACGGACAGGACTACTATATCCGGAATATGGAAGGTTCAGGCAACCAGTATGCTGTAATTGACCAACGTTACCGCAGTGAAGCGCAGCCCGGTAATGGACATGAATACAGAAGTTCACGCGGTGGTTCACAAAGCAACAGCACCCGTTTATCTGATTACTATTTACAGGATGGTTCATTCTTCCGTTGCACCAATATCACGATCGGCGCTAACCTGGGCATGTTAGGTGTTACCAAAAAGTTGGGCCTCGCAGGCTTACGCTGGTATGCAGGGGTTGATAATGCATTTACTGTTACGAAATACCTGGGCTACAATCCTGAAGTGGATTTCAACAACGGTTCAAACCTGACACCAGGTATTGATTATGGTAAGTATCCGCTGGTTCGTTCGTTCAATACCGGGGTTATGGTAACATTCTAAAACAATAATTATAAAGATATTTATGCGTAATATATTTTCATTACTGGCAAGTGCGCTGTTGATTTTGAGTATCAGCAGTTGTGGTAAATCTTTCCTGGAAAAAACCAATCCCAATGCGGTGCGGGTAGATGTTGGTTATACTACGGAAGCTAACATTACTACCGGGTTGTATGGCGTTTATCAGGCTTTGAGAACCGCCAACTGTATTGGCGAAGGCGCACAGCTGTGGACAGATGACCGGGCAGATGATGTGAATACTACCGATAACCAATCGAACAATGGCGAGCCCTTTCAGTTCTCCGCTTTTTCACTGGTTCCCGGTAACTCGTATCTGTTAAGCCACTGGACGGCTTTGTATGCGCCGATCTCAAGAGCTAATGTTATACTGAACGCAATCGATACGGTTACCTTTGCTAACAATGCGACAAAAACGCAATATGTTGCCGAATTAAAATTCATCAGGGCACTGTTGTATTTTAACCTGGTGCGCGAATTTGGCGATGTGCCGTTGACAACTGAAAAATTATCAACCATTCAGCAAACAACCGCTTTAACTTTCCGGGGGAAAAAGGAAAAAGTGTATGCCCAGATAGTTGCCGACCTGAAAGATGCAGTGAGCAGCAATTTACCGGTGGTGCAATCTACAGCAAACAAAGGCCGGGTATCTTTACAGGCAGCCAATGGGTTATTAGGACAGGTATACTTAACAATGGCCACTACACTGGCAGATAACAAGATTGATAATCTGAACAATGCCAAAACCTATCTGCTGGCCTGTTACAACCAGAAAACGGTTACTAACCTGAGCGATATTCCATTTGCAGATGTATTCGATGTGACGAAGAAGTCTACTAATGCGGAAATTATTTTCCAGATCGTGTACAAACAGGGAGACGCCACATATGGTTCTTCCCTGGCAAAGAATAACCAGGCAAAGGGCGAAACGATCAATTCTATGTTTGCTTCCCAAACCGCAGGTGGCTTGTTCACAAAAGATCTGCAAAATGAGTTTGAAGCAGGAGATCTGCGCACTGCTTACTCTATTAAATTTGCACCTGCAGTAAATGGCTGGTTCATTACCAAGTTCAGAGATAACAGCGCCGGCGCTACCAAAGATGGTTATGGCGGTAACGATTGGATATTGATGCGTTATGCAGATATTATTTTGAACCTGGCAGAAGTGTATCTGTACCTGGGAGATAATGCAACGGCTGCTACCTACCTGAATATGGTGCGTGCACGTGCGCAGCGGCCGGATTATGCTACTATGATCGCAACCGACGCCACTTATAAAGCCAGATATCCAACGCTGAAACTGGCTATTTTACATGAAAGAAGGGTAGAGCTGGCTTTTGAACACCATCGCTGGCACGATTTAACCCGGTTCTTTACAGCTCAGGAACTGGTTGATTATTTCCGGGCAAAAAACCAGGCCGATTTCGATAACTCACCATTGACGAATATTACAACCAAGGATTATTATTTCCCTATTCCATTGGCTGAGCACAACCTGAACCCTGAGACAATGTATCAGAATGATGGGTATACTCAATAGACATTAAGAAAAAGGCAATAAGCAAAACAATGCCGGCAACCTGGTTGCCGGCATTGTTATTACAGGACTTTTGTCCAAAATCCCCTTCGTTAAAGTCCAGATAGCACCCGGACAGGGAAATAGTTAGACAATACATTTGTTGTATAAAAAATTACCACAATGACAACTTCAAACTATACTACTACTTTTCTGGTAGATCAAACACCCGCTGAGGCTTTCGATGCTATTAATGATGTTCGCAGCTGGTGGACGGAAAACCTGGATGGCCAGTCGAAAAAGCTGAAAGATGAATTTACCGTGTATTTTGGGGATGTGCATGTGTCGACACAAAAGCTGGTGGAGTTAATACCCAATAAAAAAGTAGTGTGGCTGGTGACTGACAGCAACCTTAATTTCATCAGCGACAAAAGCGAATGGACAAACACTCAGATTAGTTTTGAGGTAACAAAAGTCGATGATAAAACCCAGGTGCGGTTTACGCATCTTGGTTTGGCCCCGGAAGTGGAATGTTTCGATGCCTGTTCCAATGCCTGGAGTGAGTATATCCATGAGAGTTTGTTCAGGTTGATCACTACAGGTAAAGGCAGACCGACGCCTGCTGAAGGCAAAACGCTTAAGGCTTAAGGCTGAATGCCTCTGGTAATAGGTAGTAAATTTTCGCAATAAAAAAACTCACGCAAATGCCAACTTTGCGTGAGTTTTGAATTATAGGACTTTCACGTTTGCCGTTTCACGTTTCACGTTTCCCGACTACTTCCAGCCCCCTCCTAAATTCCTGTAAATATTTACAACAGCGTTCAGCTGATCTTTTTTGGTTTCTACGAGTTCTAACCTCGCTTCCAATGCATCCCGTTGCGTCATCAGTACTTCCAGGTAATCGGCGCGGGCATTTTTGAACAGGTCGTTCGAAATACTGATCGATGTGGTCAAAGCATCAACCTGTTTTGATTTCAGGTCGTAGCTTTTTTCCAGGTTGTTGATGTTCGATACCTGGTTCGACACTTCCATATACGCATTCACAATGCTTCGCTGATAATTATACAGGGCCTGCAGCTGCTTTGCGTTGGCACTGTTAAACTCAGCCCTGATCGCATTCCGGTTTACCAATGGTCCCATCATTTCGCCTGCGAGGTTGTACAGGATCGACTCGGGTAAGCGGAACAGATAGGCAGGACTGAATGAATTTAACCCTACTGCGGCTGAAAGACCCAGTGAAGGGAAAAATTCAGCGCGGGCGATCTTTACATCCAGTTTTGCTGCTGCCAGGTCCAGTTCTGCCTGTTTAATATCCGGGCGATTGATCAGCAATTGTGAAGGAATACCTGAGTTCACTACGGCAGGCACCAGGTTTACCATATTACTGGTATCTCTTGCGATCGGTTGCGGGAACCGGCCTAACAAAAAGTTGATCCGGTTTTCGGTCACTTGTATGTTTTGCAAAAGATCATACTCCAGGCTTTGCGTTTTCAACACTTCCGCTTCAAATTTCCGCACGGCCAGCTCTGTTACGCGGGCTGCTTCTTTTTGAACCTTTACTATCTCCAACGCATCTTTTTGCAGGGCGATGTTCTGTCGAACGATCGTCAACTGGTTATCAAACGCCAGTAATTCGTAATAAGAATTGGCTATTTCGGCAACCAGGTTGGTCACTACAAAGTTCCGGCCTTCTACCGATGATAAATACCTGGTAACAGCTGCTTTTTTCGAATTATGCAATTTATGCCAGATGTCTACTTCCCAGTTGGCAAAGGCGGCTACCGCAAAGTCGGTTAACGGATCGGGCATTTCCTTTCCGGGCTTGATCTCTGTGGTGGCATCACCCGCGCCTTGGCTGGTGTACCGGCCCACTTTCTCAACGCCGACTCCGCCTTTTATACCCACTTGTGGCAGTAATGGCTGCTGTCTGAATTTTATATCGTTCCTGGCTATTTCCACTTCCTGTAACGTGATCTGGAGTTCCTGGTTACGTTGCAGCGCTGAATCTATCAGGCTCACCAGGTTCTTATCGGTAAAGAACGACCGGTAGGGAAGCGCTGCGATATTGGTGGTGTCTTGTTTGTCGTTGTAGGATACGGGTACCGACTTGTTTTCGTGGACTTCCACAACGGCGGGTACTTTACAACCTGCTATAGCCAAACATAGGTATGCCAGACTTACGGATCGCTGAATGCTGAATTTAAACATTATGATCGATTTCTTCAGTTAACGGATTTTCATCTTCATCTCTAACCAGTCTGCGCTTTTCGGCTATTCTGCCAAATATGTAATATAAACCAGGAATGATCATTACCCCGAAAATAGTACCAAATAACATACCGCCGGCAGCGGCTGTACCAATGGTTCTGTTACCAATTTTACCGGGACCGTTGGCAAACACCAGCGGGATCAAACCGGCAATAAAGGCGAATGAGGTCATCAGGATTGGCCGGAACCGCACCCTGGCGCCTTCCATCGCTGCTTTAAGTACGGTAGCGCCTGCCCGGTGCCGTTGTACCGCAAACTCCACGATCAACACGGCGTTCTTACCCAACAAACCAATCAACATTACCATTGCCACCTGGGCATAGATGTTATTTTCCAGGCCCATTAAATACAGCAACAGGAACGCGCCGAAGATCCCGGTAGGTAAGGAGAGGATCACCGCCAATGGCAGGATGAAGCTTTCATATTGTGCTGACAGGATCAGGTATACGAAGCCCAAACAGATCAGGAAAATGTAAATAGCGCCATTACCCTGGGCTACCTCGTCTTTGGAGATACCCGCCCAGTCGATACCAAAACCTCTGGGCAGTGATTTGGCCGCTACTTCATTTATGGCCTGGATGGCCGTACCACTACTATAACCAGGCGCGGCTGAACCACTGATCTCAGACGCAGTATACAGGTTGTGCCGGGTAATTTCCGACAAACCATACACCTTTTCCATTTTCATAAAGGCCGAGTAGGGCACCATTTCATCGCGGCTATTCTTAACGTATAGTTTCAGGATATCTTCCGGCAATGCCCGGTATCCGGGAGCTGCCTGAACGATCACCTTATACATCCGGCTGAACTTGATAAAGCTGATCTCATAATTACTACCAATAAGGGTAGAGAGCGAGTTCATCGCATTATCGATCGATACGCCTTTTTGCTGGGCAATGTCATTGTCAACACTCAACATATATTGCGGGAAGCTGGCGCTGTAGAAACTGAATACGGAAGTAAGCTCCTTGCGTTTTCTCAGCTCTTTTACAAAATCGTTACTTACTTCTTCCATTCTTTTATAGGAGCTCAAACCGGCTTTATCGAGCAGGCGGCACTCAAAACCACCCGCTGCACCATAACCCGGTACTGCCGGCGGCTGGAAGAATTCTATATTCGCGCCCGAGATGTCTTTTGATTTTTCTTCTAACTCATCGATGATCTGCTGGGCCGATTTTTTACGTTCGTCCCAGGTTTTCAGGTTGATCAAACAGGTACCTGAGTTGGAACCGGTACCTTCCGACAGGATCTCATAACCCGCCAATGAAGAAACGGACGCAACACCTTCAACCCCTTCTGCAATCTTCTGCAGCCTGGTGGCAATTTCGTTGGTTCTTTCCAGCGAAGATCCCGGCGGTGTTTGAATGATAGCATAAAACATACCCTGGTCTTCGTTCGGGATAAAACCCGAAGGAACCTTTCCATTCAGGAACCAGGTGCCCACGCAGAATGCAGCCAGAATAAGGAAGGTAAGTCCCCGCCTGGTTACAATGTGACCCAGTAACTGTACATATTTTCCCTGTCCGCGGTTAAAGGTGTTATTAAAGCCTTCGAGGAATTTATCGACAGGATTTTTCTTTTTCTTAATACCATGGTTGTTCTTCAGGATCATGGCGCACAAGGCGGGCGTAAGCGTTAATGCTACCACACCCGACAGAATGATCGCTGTGGCCATGGTGATAGAGAACTGGCGGTAGAAGATACCCACCGGACCACTCATGAACGCCACGGGAATAAACACTGCGGCCATCAGGAAGGTAATGGCTATAATAGCCCCGCTGATCTCATGCATCGCTTTCTTGGTTGCCTTCAGCGGCGATAAATGCTCTTCTTCCATTTTCGCGTGCACCGCTTCAATAACCACAATGGCGTCATCCACCACCACACCGATCGCCATTACGAGGGCGAAGAGGGTGATCAGGTTCAGCGTAATGCCAAAGAATTGCATAAAGACGAATGTACCGATCAATGATACCGGTACGGCCATCGCAGGAATAAGGGTAGAGCGCCAGTCGCCCAGGAACAGGAACACCACAATACCCACGAGGATAAACGCTTCTACCAGGGTGTGGATCACCTTTTCAATAGAAGCGTCCAGGAACTTGGAAACGTCATAGCTGATCTCGTAGTGCATTCCTTTAGGGAATGTGCTGCCTTCGATCTCTTTCATTTTTTTCTTAACGTTCTCAATTACCTGGCTCGCATTACTACCATACGATTGTTTCAATACGATCGCTGCAGATGGTTTGTTATTCAGGTTTGAATAGATGTCATACATCGAACTACCAAACTCAATATCCGCTACATCCTTCAACCGGAGGAGCTCTCCAGCAGGCGTAGATTTCAAAATAACATTCTCGTATTGTTCTTTAGTGGTGAAACGGCCGGAATATTTTAATACGTATTCAAACGATTGTGATCTTTGACCAGAGCTTTCACCGGTTTTACCGGGCGATGCTTCCAGACTTTGCGAGCTCAGGGCTGCCATCACTTCATCGGCAGAGATCTTATACGCCAGCATGCGATCGGGTTTCAGCCAGATACGCATGGCGTATTCGCGGTTACCCAGGATGTCGGCATAGCCCACACCATCCACGCGCTTCAGTTCCGACAACACGTTAATATCTGCAAAGTTGAACAGGAATTTCTGGTCGGTATTGGCATCTTCACTGTACAGGTTAATGTACATCAACATGTTCGATTCTTCACGGGTGATCTTTACCCCTTCGCGTACAACCAGTGGCGGTAGTTTGTTCACCACGGAAGCCACACGGTTTTGTACGTTCAAAGAAGCCACGTTGGGGTCGGTACCCAGGTTAAACACCACCTGAATGGATGCTTCACCGTCGTTACCCGCATCAGAGGCCATATATTTCATGCCGGGCACCCCGTTGATGGCGCGTTCGAGTGGAATAACCACCGATTTAATCATCAATTCGCCGTTGGCGCCGGGATAATCTGCTGTTACGTTCACCTTAGGTGGTGAAATGGATGGGAACTGTGTAACCGGTAAGCCGAATATGGCCAGTACGCCCAAAAACACAATGATGAGCGAGATCACTATCGACAGTACCGGCCTTTGTATAAATTTATTAAACATTGACTATGCTATTAGATATTGAATGACTACTCTGCATGTACCCGCAGGTGCTTTATTACTTCTTCAGGTTTTTCGAATTCATACTGAATTTTATCATCGTCTTTTACCTTCTGCACACCTTCGAGCAGGATCTTTTCCTCGTCGTTAAGGCCGGTAGCTACTACAAACAGATCAGGTAATTCACCAGTGATGGTGATGAGTCTTGATTTTACCACATTGTTCTTGTCAATTACAAATACATATCTTTTGTCCTGTATTTCGTAAGTGGCCTTTTGTGGTATCACCATAGCGTTCTTTTGCGGAACAGTCATCAATATTTTACCTGTTTCGCCATGTTTCAACAGCTTGTCAGGGTTCGGGAAGCGGGCGCGGAAAGCAATGTTTCCGGTTTCATTATCGAATTCGCTTTCGATAGTTTCTACTTCACCGGTATATTTCAGGGGTTTGTTGTTTGCTAAAAGCAGGTTTACTTTTCCCTTTACGCCACCTTTTGTGTTGGCTTTGTATTCCAGGTATTCGGGTTCAGATACATTGAAATAAGCAAACATCTGGTTGTTGTCTGAAAGGCTGGTGAGCAATTCGCCTTCATCGATAAGGCTTCCCAGTTTTTTGGGCAAGCGGTCGATGGTGCCATCGAAGGGCGCTCTGATCTCCGTGAATTGCAAATGGAGTTTTGCCAATGCCATTTCAGCCTTTGCCTGATCAAGCTTTGCCTGGGCTAACGCCTGTTCGTTTTTGGATACAATGTTTTTGTCCGCAAGGGTAGTGGAATTCGCAAGTTCAATTTCTGCGGATTTGGTTTCTGCCTGTGCCTTCAATACTTCTGCTTCATAAAATTTGGGCATGATACGAAATAACAACTGACCGGTTTTTACAAACTGACCTTCATCCACATAAATATTTTGCAGAAATCCCTTTTCCTGGGCTCTGATCTCGATGTTCCGAACAGACTTGATCTGCGAAACATACTCCTTGGTAAAAGAAGTATCAATTCTTATAGGGCTGGTAACTTTATATTTACCAGGCTCCTCTTTTTCTTCCTTGGTAGACTTACAGCTTGTGTTGCACAATAACGCAACCAGGCCTGAGAACAAAACAACTCTCTTCATGACAATAAATGGGTGTTATGCGATTGACGCTTTTTTAAAGCAGGGTTTAACGTTGGGGATGCTATAGAATTATCAGTCGCGCCCAGGGTAAGATCTAACTTGTAAAGCAGGAGGTATGTACTAAAGAACAAACGTCAGCAAAAAAATCATGATCGGTCCCAGGGTTTCTGATAATATTCATCAGATCCTTAAAACACGTTGGGTAATATATTTAAACGCAAATAGACTGTAATATGTTTTCGAGGATCTGAAACGGCTAAAGAGATAGGTTAAAACAAAAGAAGCGCCGAGGGTATATAAACCCCTGGCCAGTAATTTATATTTTCGTGCGGCAGCGTCGTTGGAGTCTTCATCTTCTATATCGGAGAAAAAGTTGTCGCCCGGTTTACCAGGGTTGATGGCCTTAACGACAGACACTCCTTGTTTATTGTCTGTAAACTTCACATTACTTTTTACCAGGCGCAGTGAAGCGTAATTAAAGCCAGATATACCTGTATACAGGTAGTTATATCCCCCCAGGAGGATATAGAACACGCATACAATAATTATGGCTATTCTCATCAGGCCTCAAAACTAATAAGTAGTTGGGGGGTTAAAAACTTATTAGAGGCCCTTAACAAGTCATTTGCAAAAATATCATTGATGCATAATGAGAATTATATTTCCAGCGTTTGTTAATGAGAAATATGTTATTATGAAGTTAAACGCCATGTTATTTTGATGTTAAGCACAATAAATATTGTGAATTAATTACCGGCTGGCGCAGCAGGTTTGCCAAGCACATCATCATTATTAACGCCTTTCTTTTTTGATACGCTTTCTGCCAATTTGCCAAAATTCCATGTCAAAGCCAGCACACCGCCTCGTCTAATAACCGTTGTAGTATTGGTATTATAAAAATTCTGGTCCTTGGTTACGTTTTTAAAGGCCCTGTTCTTCTCATAATAATTTACTCCTCTTAGTGAAATAAGGAATTTGTCTTTAAACATTTTATAGTTCAATGCCACATTGTGCCAGGTATTGAACGGGTAGGTGGTTTGTATGGTGCGCGGTTCCTGCCATAAACCCAGGTAAGTACTTGCTGAGAATTTTTCGGTGAATTTATAACTCGTATTCAGGTTGAAGTTACAGCCGAAGCCGCTGTTCGATTGGGTGGCATCGGCATTATTGGTGACCTTACTATAGCGGAGCGCCCCGTTTACATACAAACTCCATTTTGGCGTGATCTTGGTAGAAAAGTTCAAACTAACACTTGTTTGGTATTCTTTGCCGATATTCAGACTGGTTGTTTTGGTAATGCCCGTTTGCGGATCAAAAAAGGCATATTGCAATATCTTATTTCCGCTGTAGCTGCCTTCAATATTAATACCGCTAAACGTATTGCCATTGCCATACCGCAGCTGACCGCTCAGGGCATGCATGGTTTGCGGGCCCAGGTCGGGATTGCCGGTTGTAATGTTCAATGAATCGTTATTAACAACAAAGGGATTCAGGTCCCAGATATAGGGGCGTTGCAATCTTTTGGTATAAGTAAATACCAGGGTGGTGGCGGTATTTAACTTGTTGGTGAATTGAATATTGGGCAACAGGGTAGTATAATTGGTCTTTACCAATTTCTTGGAAGCGACAAAATCGCCATTTACTATGGTGTGCTCAACCCGTGCCCCAAAGCGAAAGGTTGATCTTTTCAGTTTTACATTATACATACTGTAAATGCTGAGCACATCCTGGCTGTATTTAAAATAATCTGTATTGGCGACATTTATTTTATAATTGTCTGTTTCACCGTATTTTATCTGACTTTGAAAATCGGAGCTGGCCCGGCGTAAAATGGCTTTGGCGCCGCCTTCGAACCTGGTTGTTTTATTTATTGGGATAATATTATCCATCTGAAGCGTATACTGGTTGTTGATGGCATAACTATTATTAATAAGGTAGCGGTCGGTACCAGGGTTATCCTGCACACTGTTTAGTTTATTGTCGTTTTTGCCGAACTCGCCTAAAAAGCGAAAACTGAGTTCCCGTTCTTTATTGTTTTTGTAATGTTTGATATAATCGCTGCCCACACTTATCCCGGGATTATTGGTTTTATTATTCTGGTTGAAATAGCTTACGGTTGAAGGATCGTTTAAAAAATCAGTAGTGATGGTTTGGTTGGTTACCTGTTTGTTTGACCAGCTATCGATATTCGTATACAAACTGATGGTGTTCAGGCTATCTGCTTCAAAACTCAGTTCAGCATTGCCAAAGCTCCAGGTTTCACTGTTGTACCGGCCACCGTCGAGTGTTCTTTTGGCGTAAGCTGTTTGGGAGGTTGGCGTAGTGATATTGGTGTTGTGTTGCAAAACAGGATCTGCAAAACCTTTGTTCAGGAAAACACTGAGCCCGAATTTGCCAACCTTGGCATTACCATTGACAGAAAAATTATTCACCTTATCGCTGGTTCTTGAAAAGGAAGAAAGGGTGCCATTGTAGCCTACTACTTTTTTCTTTGTGATGATGTTGATGAGCCCGCCAATTCCCTCGCCATCGTATTTGGCGGAAGGCGTGGTGATCACTTCAATTTTTGAAATGAGTGCACCGGGAAATCCCCGCAAGGCCTCTTTCACATTCCGGGCGAACATAGATGTTTCGCGCCCATTGAGCAACACCTTGAAGTTTGATTTGCCGTTGATCTTTATATTATCCTCCCCATCGACAGTTATAAACGGGGTTTTGCGCAGAATATCGAGCGCCGTCTCTGTTTTATTGGCCGGATCATCCTCTACATTGAGCACGGTTTTCTCATCCGACTGT
>NZ_JBJMLX010000376.1:0-11182 GCF_045805085.1 Niastella sp. | reverse complement strand
TAAAACACACAAGGTTGAAATTGCCTATAAGAGTAAGGGTAAGAAAAATGAAGGAACTGCTTTAGTTAGAAACTTGATTGGAAACTCAAAAACCCTTACTATAAATATGGCACTGGCGGTAGAAAAGGGTGAGGTACATGGAATGCCAGGTGCTGCAACTGGTGCGACGAAGGGAGATAAAAGTAATGAATCAAATGGTCGTGGTACAGATATATCTACGGATGTAGGTGCAGGTCATACAATATATACTAAAAGTAGTGGTGGCACTATTCGCGAAGAAAGATTGTCTGTTTCAGATATGCTTGATCATGAACTCGTTCATGCGTTCGCCCAAATGAATGGCGAAGAAATAGCAGATGGTACTATGAAACACTCTTACGAAGTTCCGGATGGTACTACCAGAAAAGAAACCATCTCGAAAGAAGAAGGGGCAACAGTAGGTTTTAGCATAAGACAATCTTCGAAAGGAATAAAATATACAACGGAAAATAACCTGAGATTTGAGCAGGGAAAAACGGAGAGATTAAATTATTACGAATATTAATATACTATTAAGATGAAGCTATTTTATTTGCCGCTTTTTTTAATCTTTTTTGCTTGTAGGGAGCAAACCAACATGAAAAAGCAATGTGATGTTCGGTGTGATGTGAGATTATTTACCAAGTACTTTTCAATGCATATCAATTCAGATGGAAAAACCTATGTTGTTAAAGGAACTGGCTCTTATTACACCGATAGTCTTATCGTTAAATCTGCAGATACCAGCAATGTATTTAAATTAGATTCAACTCAGGCATTTTTTGAAGCCCTTAATAAAATTAGAACTAATCCAGTTTTTAATGAAAATCGAAGTACAGGTACTGCCCAAAGAGGCGAAGTATATTATAAACAAGTAAAGGTTTTCGATGATTATGCCTGGGATCCTGCGTTTTGGGATTTGTTTAGACCTATTATGGGCCAATTGCCAAGTGAGTTTAACCCCTTTAATGTAGAAAATTATTGATCTATAATTCACAGCGGGCTGGATATCCAATATTTCTTTGCGTTTTGGTGTTGGCTTCCTGTAAAGGTCAGGTCAAATCCAATCAACAAGAAAATATTAATAAGATCAGGCAACCGGTTTCGATGGATATCCGCACCGATACCTCCAACATATGGAGTAGCTTTCATAATGTGCGGCAATTAAGCAAACAACTGAGCCTGGAATCTCCTGAAGAGGGTTTTGACTCTTTACAGATCAGGATATGGTTTGATTATTCACTTGCTAAGAAAAAGCATTTAATAATCATTGAACAACAAAATAACCAATGGAATGGCAGGTTATACCAAATGAATGTTGGCTATATTAATAGGCTCAGTTATGATATAATTGAGCACTATGATATGGAAAATATTGAACCGATATCTGGCTGGCAGCAGTTTATTAGCGAATTGTATCAGTTAAAAGTGAAGGAACTGTCGGATACTAGTAGGAGCGGAGCTGATGGAACAACTTACTGCGTTGAGATATTAACTCCCGCCACTTATACTTATTATGATTTTTGGGAGCCAGAATATACCAAAGACAAAAACTGGAAATCAGCAAATATGGTCAAAATAATTGCTCTTTTGGAAAACGAGTTTAATTTTAATAGTCTAAAAAGCAGGTGAGTTGTAGGCGCCGAACACTTGCTGAGGCGGTTGAAATCAATTATTCGTTATATTTGGGTTCGATTTGCAATGAAGTAAAAAAATGGCAGTGAGTGATCTTGTGAGTGATTCGAAAGTGTCTTTGTAATTTATTGACCTAATAATATTTACGCTAGGTGGAAAGAGATCCTCGCTCTCCGCTTCACTCAGTTAATTGAGATAAACTTAAAGTAATATAACCTGCAAAATCAACGATTTGCAGGTTTTTTGCTTTTTAGGCATACCTGGTTTTACTGCACTTTATGGGTAAGATTCTTGCGTCATCCGATGCGTCTTACCTAATTTTAAAAAGACGCGAGTAACTTTTCACACGGCGCTGTTTATTAACACTTTATAAACTGAACTCTGACTTTCAATGCCCCATTGGGGTAATTTTAAACTATTAAATGAAGCGTCATTTATGGAAAAGAGTTTCGGTTTATTCTTTCATCTCAAAAGCACCAGGAATTACAAATGAGGCGAATTGCCAATTTTATCTATGCGTCACAGTGGATAAGGTTAGTCGTGAAATAAGAAGTCAAAAGCAAAGGCGCTTTTCCATTTTGTTTTTTGACAGTTTCATTGCGTGGACAATGCGAGTACTTTTGTTTTTAGTAATACTACCAATTTTTATCATTCCTGTTCTTAGTTTCAAATTAGATAATTGGTGGTTGCTCTTCGGGTTCATCGGAAAGTTTTTAGGGCTTTCCATACACGGTGTCAACTCTAAGTCCCCCCGACCAATCAACAACATGATTGAACTTACACTTTGCTTTCTTTTGCCGTTACCCGAAAAGCTGGTTTTTGAAGATAATTCTTATCGAACCATACCATATCGAAAGGTCATTGAGCGGATATGCAGGCCAGGCAAGGGTTTGAGAGGGCCTGAAAATAAAGAAAGCCCCAAAAATTCGGAGCTTTTCAATGTGGTGCCCAGAACAGGAATCCTTAAGTTCTGGAGATCAATTATTTAAACCTTGGTATGTCAAAAGGTGTGTCACAAAAAAATAAAGAGCCTATTTACGTGCCCGTTAGTGTGCCTGTTACCCGCACTTTTTAACAGTTTCTGCCTGTCTTTACAAATATATAAGATAATTGGGTTTGATACAAAAATGATGGTATTAGGAATTCCTGGTTATTGCCGTATTGAAGTCAATTTGAAAAATAATAATAGACATCTGTTTAAGCCATATCTTAAAATAATATTCTTTTTTATTGGTACATTTGTTCAAATCCCTTTTATCGGCAGTAACAGCCCGTTTTGATCGAACATCTAATTATAATTACCATCAATAAACCAGCAACCGGAATTAATAAGTGAATTTCCATTCATCAAACAAAAAATCCTCTCCATTAAATACAAAATAGATATTCCCTACTCCTTTATTTATTTTCCGTTCTATTTTCTTTGAGAGCGTAGTCCATTCCTTCCCATCACATATAAGGGAAACAAGGGCTGTACCTTTAAGATTATTTACATAAACATCAATTTTGCCTTTTCCTCTCACCCTGGCTTCGAATCTGGCAGGAATCTGTTTGCTAAAATCGGCTCCCCGTACCATGAGACATTGTTTATCTGCTTTTCCTTTGGCAACCATATTGCCGGGGTTACCAACAGCTTCGAACCGGACATGCCCCGAAGTACCTGCGGTGGTTTCTGCTTGCTGAAGAACGAATGGATTTAATGGGTTAAGTTGTGACGGACCTTTAAAAGTTGCTTTGACCATGGGGATATTCACATCATTCCCTTCATCCACCTGCATTTCTTCGATACCCACATTACGAAAACCACCCTTAGTGCCGAAATAATCCTGTAAATACATGGCATGGTAAGCAATATAATTTTTCTCTTTAAACTTGAAGAAGTGAGTGTGATTGTTTGTCAAAGGACCCACGTTAACTTCGCCAGTATTCTTAAAGTAATTATCGCGATACTTCCAACTATCCGGATCTAACGGTGTTTTACTCGTCATATAAGATATGTTGCATGCAGTTGGTTTATCAATATTGCTATAAGGCCATTCAGTGCGTTCATCCCAACTCGTACAATAGCTATAAACCCAGGTTCCATTGATAAAGTTAAGGTCGCTGGCCTCATTAAAATAAGGAGCGGGTATCTTAGAAACATTGCTGGCCAAACTGATCATATCTGCTCCTAATTTGACGATTCTGGCATTATCCGGCATATATTTCGTTTTAGGCGTTCCGGCTCCAAAACTCAGCCAGCCTGTACCTTGGTCGTCAATCAAAACTCCGGGATCGAATGGAGCTCCGACATCCACACCGGGGACAGAACGATCGACTATGTTCTTTCCTAATGGGTCGCTCCACGGGCCAACGGGCGAGGTGGAAGTAAGCACGGCTGAGCCACCACCGCCATTGGAGTAATACAAATAGAAGTGCGTCTTACCATCTGCTTCCAGTCTGGATGTAATGGAAGGCGCCCAGGAATTCTGACTCCATGGTGCCAGCTTTGCTGTATTTATAAGGCCATGATAAGTCCAGTTGACCATATCATCGGAAGACATCATGACCAGTGTACGGATATGCTCGTATGAATTTTTTCCATCCTTTCCTACCTTCTCATACTGTTGATGATCATTCGTGGCATATACATAAATTCTTCCATTGTATTCTACAGCTGTTGGGTCGGCCGTAAATATAAAATCTAATAAAGGATTCGCATTATCGGAAGTAAGTTTCGGCGAAACATTTGCAAATTTTTCTTCCAGGTTTTCATTAACCACTTTCAGTTTATGCGCATTAGTCTGCGCTCCTACCTCTTTTTTATATCCCAGTAAAGAGATAGCAAGGACCGTACTTAACAATACTTTTTTTCTAAACATGCTTTTCTTATTTTATCTAAAAAACGAAAACTCATTTGGAGTTAATTCTCGAATGATTTTTGAAGATCTTATTTATCGAACTTCCACCAGTTGAAATTGAACAGATCGCCCTGATTGCCTTTAAAAACAAAGTACAGATCGTGAACGCCCTTTGTTTTATTTACTTTAGTTGAAACGGTGGTCCAGCTTTGCAAGCCTCCTGTGTTTTTCACCTCACAGGATCCCAATAGTTCTCCGTTGCAACTATCTACATGTATTTCGATAAAACCACCTGATGCCGATGAAACATTAGCCTGAAATATTCCTGCTCCTTTCTTAAAATCAACACTTCGTACTTTGATAAAATCACCATTGCTGATTTCGGTTACATAAACTCCGGCGTTGGTGCTGCGTTCGGTTTCAATTCCCTGCTCCCAGGCTATAGTTTCCGCTTCCTGGCGTATGAATGGATTTACATGTTCAACAGGTTTTACACCTTCGGCTGTTGGCGTTATCCGCGGAATGCTGCCATCTTTATTATACTGAAACTCGTCCACACAAACGGAACGGGTAAAACCTCCGCCACCTGGCAATGCACCGTTATGATAGAACAAATACGATTTGCCTTTATACTCGATCACACCTGGATGATTGGTAAAAGCGCCTCCCTTGTCAATTATCCGCATAATGGTATCGCGGTAAACCCAGGGTCCGGTAGCACTTGTGCTGGTTGAGTAAGCCAAATGTTCCGGAACACCTCCTGCAGGATAATGCATATAGTACCCGTTTTTGCGTTTGTAAAACCAGGGCCCTTCTTCGTATGCTGAAGGTCTTATATCAACATCTTTATATCGTACATTAAACCCTTCTTTATTCAACGGCACTGTAACTACCTCGCCAGCGTAAGAGATCATATCCTGGTTCAACTTTACGTACATAAGATAAGGGTTCCCCCAATAGAGATATGCCTGACCATCGTCATCAATAAATACCGTGGGATCAATATCTCCGTTACCGCTGTGCACCAGTGGTTTTCCAAGTGCATCTTTAAACGGACCGGTAGGACTATCAGAAACAGCCACCCCGATTGACATTCCCATCGTTTCATGGGTCATAGGTACATACCAGTAAAACTTCCCATTCCTGGGGATGCATTGCCCGGCCCAGGCATCTTGCTTCGCCCAGCTGAACGTTTTAAGCGATAGGGGTGCCCCCCGGTCTGTCCAGTTCACCATATCAGTAGATGTGAAACAGTGCCAGTCTTTCATCATAAACACAGTCGATTTATCTTCATCATGCCCGGTGTACAGGTAAACGGTATCTTTGTATACCATCGGCGCTGGATCGGCTGTATAAATGGTTTGTATAATCGGGTTTTGAGCCTGCGCACCCGCTGCAACAAAAAGAGTTGTTACCTGTAATACTATCTGTCTGATATTCATTGTTGTTCTAAATGTGTGTGTGTGTGTGATATGTACGAAAATCTCCGAACTAAATTTTCATTCGAGTTACATCTCCATCCCCTAATAACGTGAACGGAGAAGGCGTGTAGTTCTGCTCTTCAAACATCAACCTGTCAGGCGTTATCACGAATTTGGCAGGAATCTGTTTGCTAAAATCCGCTCCTCGCGCCATGAGACATTGTTTATCCGCTTTTCCTTTGGCAACCATATTACCTCATTACCAACAGCTTCGAATTATCCTGCTATTTAACAGGCATAAATTTGTACAGAGCCACTCCATGCATCGGAACCTTCACCGAAAGAGCCTCTTTGTCCGCATGGATTGTTGTAATATCTTTCTGACGCCAAAGATCACGCACCTTTTGCTTTCCTGAAATACCAAGCTTTTTCAGATCCTTGTAAGAGATATCCACTTTCTCCAGACCGAAATTGCAAAAGCCTGCTACACGACTGCCATCCTGAAGTTCTTTTACATAAATGCGCAGATCTCCGATAGTCTGAACACAGGTAGCCTGTTTGCCAAGAGCATCCTGATTAACAGCGATCACTTCATCGTTTGTCAATAAATTCAGCGTAAAGGCATCCAGTTTTTCCATATCGCAACCAATTAGCAGAGGCGCAGAGAAAAGGCTCCAAAGGCTGAAGTGAAGATACTGCTCGTCTGGTTTAAGCATGGTCGGATGCGGGCTACCCCAGCCTACTATTCCTACAACCAGCATGTCCGGATCGTTCCAGTTACCGGGTTTAGCCCAAGCTGCGGCCTGATCCTGAGCTAATGCAATACTTTTAACGTTGGACCAGTTGTCTGTTATATCATTCGTTGTACGCCAGGTGTTTCCACCTACCGAATCGCCCCATTTCCAAACATCCGACATTCCGTACTGACACAAGCTGAAAACAATGTCGCGGGGTTGCTGACGGATATAATCTCCCATTAATTTGTATGGTTTGACGGCGGTAGACAATTGATAACCTCCATTGTAAGATATAGAGACTACTTTGTTTGGGTCGTTACCAGGTATTCCATTTAGCACTCCTCCATAGCTGCACCAATCGTATTTCAGGTAATCGAAACCCCATTTGGCATAACTTTCGGCATCTTGCCTCTCATAACCATAGCTACCGGCACCGCCATCACAGGTCCAGGGACCAGGACTGGAATAAATGCCGATCTTTAAACCTAAGCCATGCACATAGTCTGTCAGGGATTTCATATCTCCAAACCTTTTATTAGGAACTATATTACCAGCATCGTCCCGGAACCTACCTTGCTGGGAAGGATCTTTCGAATCGCGGTTATTTTGCCAGTAGTCGTCAATATTTACGTAATTCCATCCGTAATTTACAAGTCCGGTTTTTACCATTACTTCCGCAGCGCGCTTGACTTTCTCAGCAGAAACCTCTCCAGCGAAACAATTCCAACTATTCCAACCCATTGGCGGGGTAAGTGCGATTTTATCACCACAGATAATTCGTAAACTTTTTTCGGCTATACCTTTCGCATTCTTTGCCTTCAATTGAATAACGTAAGTACCGGCTTTAACAAGCTTACCAGTGATAAGTCCTGTTTTTTTATCCAGCTTTAGTCCCTTAGGCAAGCCGGTAACCAAAAAGGTCATTGGCCGGTCTCCGGTGGCAGGTATCCTGAACTGAAACGGCGAGCCCGGGCGGACACCGAAAACGCTTGCGCTATTAATCTTCGGTTTTGCCGATGGCTTAGGGGTAAGAATATAGGGCTCACTTGGGACAGGATAATAAGTAGCAAAACTTGCCACACCGGCCGCCTCAAATTTTGCATCTGCCCAGTCGGCATGATCGCTGCTGTTACCGTTTCCTCCATCTGTTACCAGCAGCTCAAGTTTTTTCACACCCAAAAGTTTCACATTACATAGCCGGGCAGTATCACCTTCATGCATTACACCGCTCGACCAAAGCTTCGCTCCATCGCCGTATACAATAAACTCTACGGCGGGCTGACGCCCTTTCACCTCATCATCAATGCCAACCTGCGCGGTAAACGAATTTGCCTTACCATCGAGCTGAATAAAAAGAGAGCTTTCTGCGTGTGTGCCGAAGCCACGCTGAAAGGTTTTCCCTGCGATGGTCATGATGTTGTCATCAACCGTCTTGTTTTTTTTAGGTATGCCCCAGCCCTGTGTAGCTGGGCTGAGATCCAGTTGATCTAACCAAACAGTTTGTGCGGAAAGAGTACTTATGCTTACTAAGCTGAAGATAATAGCGAAGACAAGAGTAAATATGCTTTTACTTGCTGTATTCATTTTTAATTTATAATTGATAGGAGGCGCCGGATCGGCTGTATAAATGGTTTGTATAATCGGGTTTTGAGCCTGCGCCCCCGCTGCAACAAAAAGAGCTGTTACCTGTAATACTATCTTTCTGATATTCATTGTTGTTCTAAATGTGTGTGTGGATCTTATCGTTGGATCGTATCCGTAATATGAAAGAAATCAAAATCTACATATCCGCCAGTATTCTTTGTTGCATAGTTAAATAAGGCAAAACGATAGCCCATAAAATGCGGAATGCGATATCTCATCTTCAAAGGTCGACCTATCGGTTTCCAAACTTTTCCATCAAGACTGTAAAAGAAACTAGCTTCATCTTTCCCATTAAGAGCGTAAAGGTTATTAGCTTCATCGTTCATGCCGGTAAAATCGCAATCGATTCTGAAGTAAATTTGGTCTTCATCCAATGGAATTCGCTTTACTTCGACAGGCTTATCATTATCAGTAGTGATCATTACTATCGACTTTTGACCCGCGTCAATTTTAACACCCACTGATCCATACTCTTTTTGGAAAGCTGAGAATCCGGCAAAATCGCCGTCTTTCATTTTGGAAACATCCAGGGAAACAGAAGCTGAGCTGGTTGGACCAATAGTGCGTTGTGTAAGTGTGTTTCTGGCCTGAAGAAAATCAGTGTCGACTCTTCCTGCTTTGAGGCGAAGGAATCCTTTTCTTTCAGTTACAGACCACAGCGAATTATCCGGATTATGATTCCATTGCCATACTAAAGGAAGCGCTGCTTGTCCCTTTTTTCGGTTGAATTCATCAGAAGCAACCAAATTCGGAATCAAACCTTTACTGGCTGGCAGGTCTAATGTTTTTGGGACTTTGCCGTTTTCTCCCAATACAGGCCAACCGTCTTCCCACTTGACAGGAACGAGATAAGGAACGCGGCCAACAGCACCAAAATCGCGGAAAAGATAAGAGAACCAACGTCCATCGGGAGTGCTTATCAATCCTCCTTGAGCAATTCCTCTATCCTGTAAGCCAACTTTTCCTTCCCAGGGGCCATTGATATTATCTGCCCTATGTATAATTACAGTTCGCATTCCACCGCGTGGGGCGCAAATATTAAATAAATAGTATTTCCCATTTACTTTAAATAATTGAGATCCTTCAGCGCCAAGGCCCATTTCTTTTCCTGCTGGTGCGTGAGCGTTTTCGATGAGAACCCTCTCCGGAACGCCTTGCTTAACTCCTGTTAGATCGTCATTTAATTCAACAATTTTAAGCCTGTCTGCGTCATAAATTAAATATACCTTGCCATCATCATCAAAAAATAGAGAATGGTCATGGAGGGATGGCTTAAAAGAAACTCTTTGCCAATTCCCTTTTTCAATATCTTTTGTTTTAAAAATGTAGGTTTCACCTGTGGTTTGTGCAAAAGTGGTTACATAATACATGCCCTTGTGGAAACGCAGACTGCTGGCCCACGACCCCTTTCCATAGGTGTTTTGTCCTTCTGTCAAATTTAACTCCGGTATATCTGCCAAAGTTTCGTAGGCATAGTTGATCAGTTTCCAATTGACAAGATCTGTAGATTTCATAATGGGCACACCCGGGTTCATGTGCATCGTTGTACTGCTCATGTAATAATTTTTACCAACCCTGATCATCGACATATCGGGCACATCAGCAAAAATGATTGGATTGGTTGCTTGTTGTGCATGAACATTATTTGAAAAAAACAGGCAACTCAAAAGCGCAACGCAGGATAAAAAAATTTTGATCATTATTTAATTATTTTTTACTTATATCCTGCAATAATGGCATCTAACAATGGCTGGTCCTTTACCACATTATTAGATCTGTCTAACATAAAACCTATCTCCCACCAGAATGGCAGAAGGCCATTCGATCTAGCCGTTTTGGTCGCAAAAGTTGCCCAGTACTCCACAGACTTGTTGTGCATAGCCAGATCCTTAGGAACATACTTGCTACTGCTGGCAGTCCGCCTCCAGGATGCATATTCACCCAGCACCACAGGTATACCTTTATCAACAAACTTTTTCATCTTTCCGAGTTCAGCAGTTAGCGCATCCTCTTCTCCAGAGGTGGCGTTGCGCTCTGGCTCAATAGTAGAATGATTCCCGGCCCCCCAGTAGTAAACCATGTTGCCCCAACTTACATCTCCATCATTTAGTAGATTAAATGTAGCAGGCGAGTAGCAATGTACCTCAAGCATCATACGATTAGGTACCGGGTCGTGAGGAAGAGTAGTCATCAGATCAGAAGTTAAATAACTGTCAGTTCTGGGTCCCTGCACAACCAGCACCCGGGAACTGTTTCTGCCCCCGGTAGAGCGAACTGCCTTGATGAATGTTTCGTGATAACCATTAAGTATGGACATCTGCTCGGCATTTTCAGCCGTAGGTTCATTCGTGCCGGCAAACATAAGGTGCTCATCAAAATCACGCATGGTTGTAGCAATCTGCTCCCAAATCGCCTTTAACATCGCATTAATGGAATCTTGCTTTAACTTATTGACATTACGTTCCAGCCAGCCATTATCACCGTGAGCATTCAGTATCACATACACATCATTAGCCACACACCATCCAACCACTTCTTTCACCCTGTTAAGCCAGGCCGGGTCAATTTTCGCTTTTGCCGGATCGCTTAAATGACTCCAAACCCAGTTACAGGGAATCCGTACAGCATTGAAACCTGTTTGTTTTACAAATTTCACATACGATTCGGTGATTTTACTACTCACCCAATCAGCTTCGTTTGGTGATTCCATGGTATTGCCAAAATTTATTCCCATATGCATTTTTGCCGCCAGTTGCACGGCTGTGCTGCTCATACCGCTTGTATCGGGTGCTTTGGGGCTTGTGTTATAAGACGGGTAGAGAGTAGGCGGTTGAGTAACCTTTACCCGCCTGTTCTGGCCGTTTGATGAGGTTATATCTAAATAGCC
>NZ_JBJMLX010000375.1:0-5396 GCF_045805085.1 Niastella sp. | reverse complement strand
CGGATCGGTTACATTTTTATACGCATACTTGAAAGCATTGGTCACCACTTCATTGAGGATGAGGCCTACAGGAATGGCAATGTCTGCTTCCAGTTCTTGTACGGCTACCTGTAGTTGCAGGTTAAAATTATGAGCTTTGTAACCGTAAGCATGCATCAGGTTCTCCGATAATTCGGCAATGAACTCCTGAATATTTACCCGGCTGGTTGTTTTTGTTTGATACAGTTTCTGGTGTATCAGGCTCATGGCTTCTATCCGGTGCTGTCCTTCCATCAGGGCTTTCTGTGCTATTGGATCATCGATCCTGGCGCTTTGCAGGTTCAACAAGCTGCTCACGATCTGCAGGTTGTTCTTCACGCGGTGGTGCAATTCTTTCATTAAATAATTCAAATGACCTTCCTGCTTTCTTATTTTTTTATTCTGCTGCCATACCCAGAACAACAGGATCAAAAAGACGGCGGAAGCCGTGAAGGAACCGAACAATAATTTTTTACGCAATCGGTTCTGCTGGTCCAGGTCTTTTATCCGGGCATCTTTTTTACCGGTTTCATACCTGGTGGCCAGTTCCTGGGTATGACCGCTGATGATCTCATCATCGTGGATCTTTTTCAGATCATTGTATTTTTCAAGGGCGGTCGATGCTGAATCAAAATGGTTCAGACTGAATTCAAGCAATGACCGGTTTAGGTAATAGTTAATCAGGTTTTCTTTACCGGGCGATGTATGCGTTATCAGGTGCTTCATACTATCGAGGTACATAGCAGCCAGGGCGTGGTGTTTGTCGCCATGCCGCATATCCAGACTGGCAATAACGGTATAAACCAGTCCTTTTGTAACCTGCGTTACATCGGGATCGTTTAAGTAAGGTTGCATATCGGCCACCGCCTGAAATGCTTTGGGGTATTGTTTCAATCCATTGTAAGAATTGATGATCTGCATGTACGACCGAACGATGATATCTTTAAAATTGGCCTTTCGGGCAAACTCAATGGTTTTGTTATGATAAATAAGAGCGCTGTCGTATTGGTTGAAGGCATTAAAAATGTTGCCGATGTTGGAGGAGGTAGTGGCCATATCGTACAGGTTGTGCGACAGGGTAGAATACGCCAGTGCTTTTTTATACGCTTCCACCGATTCGGCAAAGCGGTTGGTATTCCTGTATACAAACCCCAGTTTCCGGGTTAAGGCGGCCAGCACATCGGGTGGTAGCTCCGTGCGTTCGCTCAGCTTTAAGCCTTTTAACGCATACTCGAGGATCATGGCGTCGTTATCTTTTATCAGGTAAGCGGCGCTTTTGGCGGCATAGGCCATTGCCCGCGACGTATCGTTCCCGCTGCTTTCAGCAATAGCTTCGGCTTCATTGCTCAATAACAGGGCAGTATCGGGGTTTTGCAGTAAAAAAATGGTGACCGCATCTGTAAGCAGTTTTACTTTTTGCACCGGGGTAACAGCCTTTTTATAAGCCTGCAGCAGGCTGTCGGTTTGTGTACGCCATTTCTGGGCCATGCAGTAAGGGGAGAGAAGTACAATGAAAATAAACAAAACCAGGCTTTTACGACGGGCGATCATGAAATAAAAATAGTATAATTTCCTGGCTTACATAAGATGAGAGATTATTTATATGTGTGAGGCGGGTTGCCGGTTCCGGCGCAATTGTCGCGAAGGTGTTCCAAAAAAATGATCATGCTCAATTCAGTTACCCGTTTTAGGGCTTATAATTTTCAGACTGAATGCCTTACAGTGTCCTGAAAAAATACGTTTTAAATACTAAAAAGTACGGTTGTTAAACAGGATCGGATAGAGTATACTTTCTTTATTCTCGTTTGTACTATTCTGCATTAGTATGAAACATTATAAGGTACTTTGATAGCATGGACAAAGATAATCGCTATAATGTTGCCCGCATTTTTATAGAAAAAGGAGAGATTAAAACGATTGAACAAATCTTTGATTACATTCCCAAGTCGGTCGTAAGCCAGGAGCTAAAGACCAACAATAATCGCTTTACCCGGCTTATTGGCGATCCCCTCGAATTTAAGCTGATAGAATTATCAAAAATAGCCAGGGCCATAGGCGTTGAAACAAAAGTGCTGGTGAACCTGGCTTTGCAGGATGAGAACAAACGAACAAGATCGGGTAAAAAGACGACCCGGTAACCAATTCAGCCAGCGCGTTGACTAAATCAAATGGAAAGAAAAAAGTACGGATTGGAACATGTCTATATTCGTTGAGAACAAAAAAACTACGGAAAGGTGATTTTCTCAATTTAATCACTATTTCTATTTTATTTTGAACAATGAGTATGGATAAGCGATATGAAAGCATCAAGTTCATGATCGAAACCGGACATATAACCGAATTCAGGCAGATCTTTAATTACATGCCCAAGAGTCCGTTAGGTAAACACCTTCATACCAATAATCCACGAATAACCCGCCTTACCAAAGAAGTTGATGACCTTACCGTGCAGGAGATCGTTAGCATCAGTTCGTTTTTTGGTGTAGACTATATGAAAATAATCCACTTGGTGTTTACACAATACCTGAAAGACAGAAAGATCAAGTAAAAAATATTGGTTAGGCAACCCATAGTGTTGTTAAGGTTCTGCTTCATCCCAGAGGTTCCCGAAAACCCGGAGGGGAAAGGGCCATCCTGTTAATTCATGGGTGGCTCTTTTTTTTACCCTTCCGATTCTTCGGGAGGGGGTCTTTATTTTTATTTAACAGAAATACATTGAAATATTTCGATGTATCTATTTATATTTGCACTGGTATTTAAAATGAGGCAGGTATGGATAGTAAAAAGTTTGAAAAAATATCCCGGGCGCTGGGCGACCCGCATCGCTTGCGGATATTAGAGAAATTCAGAAAAAAATGTGATGATGCTTTGTATTGTTCAGAAATACATGATTTCCTGGACCTGGCCCAGCCATCTGTATCACATCACTTAAAACAACTGGTAGAGGCCGATCTGCTGATCCCTGAAAAAGAGGGCCGCAACCTTAAGTACAATTTAAACCAGCAAGTACTCAACGATTACATTGCTTTCCTTACTGCTTTTAAAGGGTAAGGCACCCCGGCACGAACCGAAACACAAGCTGTAAATACATGCAGTGAGGGAAACCTATTGACTAATATATCGAAACATTTCAATAACTGAATCTATGAAGAAGTCGATCTACATTATGGCGTTGGGGGCATTTGGCATTATTACTACCGAATTTGGCATTATTGGTATTATGCCTTCCATCGCCAAACATTTTCAGGTATCAATTGACACGGCCGGCTGGCTGTTAAGTGGCTTTGCATTGACCATTGCGCTCACGGGGCCCTTTTCAGTTTTGCTAACATCTAAAATTAACCGGAAATGGATGATGTGCCTGGTGCTGTTAACTTTTGTGCTCTCCAATATTTTATCGGCCGTATCGCCCAATTTCACGGTGCTGATGATAGCCCGCATTCTGCCCGCATTTTTGCATCCGGTATTCTGGGCGGTAGCAACCGTAGCGGCCTCTAAACAGGTAGAACCAAAAGATGCGCCCAAAGCCGTATCGGTAGTACTGGCGGGATTAAGCGTAGCCACGGTTTTAGGAGTTCCTATTACAACCTACGTAGCTGATCTAATAAACTGGCAGGCATCCTTTGTAGTATCGGGCGTTATCAACCTGATTGCTTTTGCGGCGCTGCTGGCCTTTGTACCATCCATGCCGGTGGTGGAAAAACAATCCGTAAAAAGCCAGTTGGTGATCTTAAAGAAAGGACAAATGTGGGTGAACCTGGTGGCTACCATGATCATGATCGCCGGCATATTCGCCACCTATAGTTACCTGGCAGAATACCTGGGTAAGATCAGCCGGATGAATGGCAAGGAGATCAGTATAATGTTGTTGTTGTTTGGCGCCACCGGTATTGCCGGTAACTGGGTTACCGGACTGGCATTGAGTAAGAATGTCTTGCTGACCACCCGCTTTTTCCTGCTGTCGTTAATAGCAGTGCATATGCTGGCCTATACGTTCGGTGGAGTGTTTGTACCCATGACGGCCATTATTGGCATCTGGGGTTTTATTCATACCGGTGGTTTTTTGATCGGTCAAACCCGGTCAACATCCGAAGCGACGGAAGCACCCGAACTGGCCGCCAGTTTAATGGTATCGTTTGGTAATGCCGGCGTAACATTGGGCACCTTCCTGGGAGGTTTGATCATTACCCGCTTTGGCGTTCACGAAGTGATCTGGATAAGCATTGGGTTACTGGTAGTGGCACTGGGGCTTACGTGGGTATTTGTTGACCGGAAGGCGAATGCGCAGGAAGAACCCGTAGCCGCTGTGGAAATCACAGCGGAAGAGTTGGCCGAAGAAGAGGCTATGGTGGGCATTTAGCACAATCAGGTTACACGCTTATTGCCAAACCTGCACGGCTATCGGCCGAATCTGCACACTTATCAAATAACTTTCATTTCCCTTGCTTTTCAACAGGTTGAGGATTTACTTTGCGTGTTAAAATATTAGTTTCTAAATAACCCCAATTATGCCCTTAAACCGTACAATACTGGCAGCGCTAGTGTTCTCGCTGTCAGTAGCAAGCTGTAAAAAAGATAAAGATAACCAGGCGCCGATAGTCGATGCCGGCCAGTCTCTGTCAACTAAAACCTATTATGTTGATGTTACAGGCTCCGCAACAGACAATGACGGAAAAATAATAACCTATTTGTGGAGCCAGGTTTCAGGACCGGCGGCCTCAAAAATAGCAAGTCCGAGCGGTACTTCCACCAGGATCGAATTTAATAAATCAGGTAATTATGTATTTCAATTAGCAGCCACCGATGACAAAGGGACTGTTGGGGTTGATACGATGACCGTTGATGTGGAAATATTGAATACCCTGGTTATGACTATGCGCAATTACAGCGGCGAAGCCGTGTATCCGATTGTTCTTTTAAATGGAAGCGACAATAGTCGCAACACCTTTAATACTAACCCTACCTCCTTTGGAGCGGTTGCATGGAGTAGTGGTGGTACCACCTATTACCAGCGGGAAATAATACAATTTACTGGCTTCGGAATAGGTCCTGTTATTGTAAAAAGCGCTCATTTGTACCTGTATTCAGATCCTCAACCCACGCTGGGCAATAAATCAGATGCCAATTCAGGGTCAGCAAATGCATTGATCATTCAACAGATAACGAACTATTGGGATGTTTATTCTTGTACGTGGCAAAATCCCCCGGTGGCCACTACAGACGATCTGGTCACTATACCGCTCACAAACCAGCCTTATCTTGATTTGGATATAGATGTTACCGCGATCGTACAGAAGATGGTAACTTCCAACACCAATTATGGTTTCCTGTTAAGATTACAAAACGAAACCCCTAATAACAGCAGGATCTTTGTTTCG
>NZ_JBJMLX010000374.1:0-16407 GCF_045805085.1 Niastella sp. | reverse complement strand
ATACGGCAAATGATCGCTGCGGAAATACCAGAGCTCATGATGCGTAACTTTATCCCATGCAGTATCGAGCTTGAACTTCGGTCCTTTTGCATTCTCCTGAAGGGCTATTTTCACCAGGTCCGATGAATTCAGATGCGGCGGAACAACACCCAGCAACGCGGCGCTGTCCGGTGCGTTCATCCCGATCATATCGCCATTCAGCACCGCTACCAGCGACTCACGCGGCACCGTAGGATGTTCGGCAAACCAGGTTGAACCAAACAAACCGCGCTCTTCCGATCCATGCCATACAAACAAGGCGCTGCGCTTACCTGGTTGCTGATGAAAGGCACGGCCAATAGCCAGCAGGGCCGCACTAACAGTGGCGTTGTCATCGGCCCCGTTAAAAATACTATCTGCGGCCCCTTCAATATTTCGTACACCATCATGATCCTGGTGACCGCTGAACAACACATATTCTTTGGCGAGCACCGCATCTGTGCCTTTTACTTTTGCTACCACATTCACCGATGGATAAGTAAACGATTCTGAATAGATCTGTGCATCCAGTCGTTGCCCCGGTTTACGTACCAGATCAAGCGCTTCTTTTCGAACCCAGATGATAGGAATATCTTTTAACAACCGGCGGCTTAGAAACATACTGCCTTCTATTTGGTAGGAACCTCGATTTGAATATTGGGTGGCACGTGGAAATGCCTGCTCAGCCAGCTCATCTGATACAAATAGAATAGCTTTCACTCCTTTAGCAGCCAGCTTGCGTGCCCAGGCAGAGATCACAAAAGCACTGTAACGCCAGGAAATTGTTTTGCGCGGGTCCGTTAGTCCCTGTGGCGTAAACTGCAGGGCCACTACTTTTCCTTTTATGGTTTCTTCTGCAACGGTTTCGGGATTATCTATGAATACGATCGGCGCATCTACGGTGGCAAAAACAGGTTCATATACCACTACATCCTTCCACAAATTGAATGACCGGTCGCCGATCTTTATTGTGCTGCGATCACTTACTCGTTCGCGGTTCAGGGAAAAGAACTGAAAATAGGTGCCGTCATCGCCAGCGGGTTCCAACCCGGCTTTACGCGCTTCTTCTGCCAACCAGACTGAGGCCTTTAACTCATCGAGCGTACCGGCTTCCCGGCCTCTGAAATGGTCATCGGCCAACCGGAACAGGTCGCGCTTCAGATCAGCCTGCTTAATAGCTTCCAGGGGTGCTTTTTTCGTTTGCGCAACACTTATATGAGTGCATAGTAAGTTAACAGCGAGAAGAGCAGCGAAGTTTTTCATGCCAGGTAATTTATGGGTAAATATATAAAAGAAAGGTGGGCCATTCGCCAGCTAGCGTATGACCCACCTTACTTCATATTATTAACCTATTAGTCCTTTAAGATCTTGAATTCTACACGACGGTTCAACTGACGGCCTTCATCGGTTTCGTTCGTAGCCACCGGCATGCTTTCACCATATCCTTTCGAGGTGATCCTGCTGGCAGGTATACCTTTCGAGATGATGTATTGCACGCACGATTTGGCACGATTGTCAGACAACCTGAAGTTATAATCGTCTGAACCCTTGCTATCCGTGTGCGCGCTTAACTCTATTTCAATGGATGGGTTTTCTTTCAACAGTTTAACCACACGGTCCAGCTCAACATCCGATTCCGGACGCAGGTCCCATTTATCGAAGTCGAAGAACACGTTGTTCAGGCGCACCACCTGGCCAATTTCAATGGGCACCAGGTACAGGTCTTTATGAATTTCCTGGAAACCAGCCTTCACCATAGAGTCGAGGTTCAGATTCTCGGAAATAGCAAAGAATTTATCGGCGCTGGCGCGAATGCTGTAGTTCTTATCGTAAGGCAATACAATTTTAAAGGCGCCATCGGTTGGGCTCGATAAACCATTTCCGGCCTCTACCCCATCGGGCAGGGTTTCATAAATAAGTGATGCACTGAGCGGTTGTTTTGTTTTGGCGTTATACACATTGCCGCTTACCAGTATTACCGGGTTTGGCTTTTCACGCTCCAACAACTTTACACGCACAATATCACTTTCGCCATAGGTGTCTTTATTACTGGTCAAATACGCATACTCTCCACCGGCATCCAGGGTAAAAAAGGCATCCCAGCCTTCGGTGTTTATGGGGGAACCTAAATTCACCGGCGTGCTCCATTTCGTCCAGGTTTTATCCAGCCTTTTGGTCATGTAAATATCATTATCGCCTAACCCACCGGGTTTGTCGCTGCTGAAATACATGGTAACACCATCAGCCGCAATGTAGGGGGTCATTTCGTTACCGGGATAATTTATTTCTTTACCAAGGCTCTTGGGCTCCGTCCAGCTGCCATCGTCTTCGCGAAAGCACACAAAGAGGTCGTTATTGGGGCTGCCGGGGTCGGGTGACATATATAACACCAAGGCTTTCATGTCTGGTGACAAGGTTGCTCCCGACACCTGGCCATGATCGTATTTGTCGTATTTTTTAATATGCAGCATTTCCGGTTCGCTCCAGCGGCCATCGGCCTGACGGGTACAAAGACTTACGCCTTTTCCGAAAAAGGCACCCCCATTACCAAACGCCCCGCGGATCAAAATGCGATTTTTGTCGGGCGAGATCCAATACACCGCATTATACTGAGATGTATTCAGGGGAAATTTTAAATGGCGGGCTTCCTTCCACACACCGTTTGAATCCCGTTCAGCATACCAGATGTCCTGTGAATTAGGCACCGAATTATACTTGGTATTGGCGGGGTGGTTCTCACAAATAAAAAATAACAGGTTTCCGTCTGCCGACACGGTAGGACGTAACTCAGGAAGATCGGAGTTGATGTTCTCGCCTAAATTTTCGATCTTGATGATCGTATTAGACGTAATAATATTTTCCTTTTGCGCTATTAATTTGCCCGTATCACTTTGGTTGGACATCTGCGCAGTAGCCTGTTGCAGGCACAGGGCCAGGGCCAAAAAGGGTACTACTCTTCTCACTAGGTATGGATTTAATTACTTAATAACGTACAATTTAGCCGCGGATTGCATATTGCAACCCAGATTAAATATTTTATAGCCATACAAACGGCTTTTTTCTAATATATCAGGGTTAAAGCACCAAACAAACAGAATAAAATTCTAAAGTGTATAATTTTTACTGAACTTTATTCTAACAATTATTACCTTCACAGAACAGAGCATCACTGGCAGCTGCCCGAAGCTGTTCCTTTAACCACATCAACTTTTATAAATGACCCAACCAACTGCTATAGCCATGCCGGTTAAAAGTAAACGCCTTCATTCTATTGATCTGCTGCGGGGTACCGTTATGATCATTATGGCGTTGGATCATGTGCGCGATTATTTTCATGCGAGCGCTTTTTTATACGATCCCACTGATCTTACCAGAACCGATGTACCGTTGTTCTTTACCCGGTGGATCACCCATTTTTGCGCACCCATCTTTACTTTTCTCGCAGGCACTTCTGCATTTTTGAATGGGACGAAAAAAACTAAAAAAGAATTATCCTTTTTTCTTTTTACCCGGGGTTTATGGCTGGTAATTGCCGAAGTATTGATAGTTACCCTTGGCTGGACATTCAACCCGGCCTACCCGGTGCTGATACTGCAGGTTATCTGGGCCCTGGGCGTTAGTATGATGGTGCTGGCGGGTATGATCTATTTGCCGTTGACGGCTATCCTGGTTATTGGGCTGGCTTTGATTGGCGCGCATAACCTGATGGATGTGCCAGCCACTGCCGGTACACATACTACCTCCTTCCTGATGGGTGTGCTGCATGAACAACACTTCTTTTTCATGAAGCCGTTTTCCATTATGATGGGTTACCCGGTTACGCCCTGGATAGGTATAATGCTCGTTGGTTATGCTTTTGGCCAGTTGTACCTGCCTACTTTTGAGGCCGGTAAAAGAAGAAAGACTTTGATCAGTTTGGGATTGGCCGCCATCGCGCTGTTCATTATCATTCGCTTTATTAATATGTATGGCGATCCTCACCCCTGGTCGGCACAAAAATCACCGGTATTTACGGTATTGTCGTTTTTAAATACTACCAAGTATCCGCCATCTTTATTATACATCTTAATGACGTTAGGACCTGCCCTATTGTTTCTCGCATTTGCAGAAAAGCCATTGAACAGGCTGTCTGAAAAAGTGGTGGTGTTCGGCCGCGTACCCATGTTCTATTACCTGTTGCATATTTATTTAATCCATATTATGGCGGTAATTGCGGCGACTATCTCGGGCTTCAAATGGAGCGATATGGTATTGACGGGCTGGGTTAGTATGAATGCCCAGTTGAAAGGCTATGGTTATAGCCTTGCATTTGTGTATGTATTATGGATTCTAATTATTGTTGGCGTTTACCCGCTTTGCAAATGGTACGATAACTATAAACAGGCCAACCGGTCAAAGTGGTGGTTGAGTTATATATAAATAAATCTGTCATAGCCTGCCCGGATGTATCCTGGCAGGCGCTGACAGATCCACATAAAACATATTAATATTGAATTACTTAGTAAACTAATCATCCCTTCCCGACAACACCTGTAGCAAAAACAACCTTCTTAATTTCACTTCCATTGTAATCTCCCTGTAATCATTCAACTGCCAATGCAGCAGTTGCGAACAACTGTTTGTCATATAAATGAGCGACATCTCCCTCCACGCAAAATTTACTAGCCTGAACGAGTATCCAGTTTCAACCAGTTCTAAACTTCATTACAAGATCCTGCCCTGAATACATACGCAAAACGGAACCAAATTATGGTAATGAGAGAGCCATTTCGCGGCATTTCATTACCAGGGGCACTGTATTGTTTAACCAAACATACGATCACCATGAGAAAACTCTTAGCATTACTGCTACTTACGTGCATGCTTACTACAGCATACGCTCAAACTAAATCGGTAAGCGGAAAAATTACTGATGCTACCGGCACTCCATTACAAAGTATTTCAGTCATCATTAAAGGAACGTCATCAGGCACCACCACAGGCGCCGATGGCACCTTTAAATTAACTGTTCCTGAAAATGCCACGCTGGTGTTTTCAGGGGTTGGTTATGAACCAACAGAAATGAGTGTTCGAAACCGTAGTACTTTTGAGATACAGTTATCTACGGAAATAAAAGCGCTCAGCGAAATAGTAGTAACCGGTACAGGGGTGGCTACGGAAAAGAAAAAACTTTCTATAGACGTCGCCAGCGTGGGCAAAAAAGACATGGCGCAATCCGCTATACTTTCCATTGACCAGGCGTTGATAGGAAAAGTGGCCGGTGCGCAAATACAAAGCAATTCGGGCGAACCGGGACAAAAAGCGAATATCATTTTACGTGGTATCAACTCCCTCGGTTCTTCAAACCCGATAATACTGGTAGATGGGGTTCAGGTAACAGACATAAACGGTTTGGATGTTTCAAATGTTGACCACGTAGAAATTGCCAAAGGACCTTCAGCCGGCATGCTGTATGGCGCACAGGGCGCCAATGGCGTTATTCAGATATTTACCAAGAAGGGCAGTAAGAACAAACCTATATCAATTACCCTGATGTCGAAAGTAAGTATTGATAAAGTTATTCTGGGAAAAGACAAAACGCTTAGCGCCAAATACCACCACTTTACCGAAGATGCCAATGGGAATATCCTGGATCGTAATGGCGATGTGTTGAAACCTGACAGCCTGGGCATGTGGCCCGAACCTGCCGAAGATGATTTCAACACCAACTACGATCTGAAAAATGATAAAACCTACCCGGCCAATCTGCCATTGTACAACCACCTTGAACAGGCTTATAAAACAGCCACTTCAACAACCAACTCATTAGGTATTTCCGGTGGTGGCAACAAGACCGATTATTCATTTACATTATCACATATTGACCAGGAAAACGTGCTTTCCAATCACTTGCGGCGCACCAATCTTTCCGCCAACCTGGGGTTTGAACTGTTCAAAGGATTTACCGCCCGTAATAGCACCCAGGTAGTGTTGCAGGATGAGAACCTGCTGTCGGGCACCTATAATGTAGGCTCACGCATTCTGTTCAATGTAGACGAGCTTTTTAAAGGCACCAACAACAACAGGTTTGAAATGATCAACTCCTATCCGTGGATCGACTTTAGGTCAAAATACCCGGGTACCGATTTAACCGTTGTACGGCCAAGAGATGAAAACCAGCTGAACGTATTGTCAGAAAAAGACTGGCATTCCCGCTTCAGCAAAGACACCCGCATCATCAACAACAGCAACCTGAATTATAAATTCCCGAGTTTTGTTGAACTGGATTTTAAATATGGAATTGAATTATGGAATTCAGAGTACCAGGACCTTTACAGGAACCAGGAAGCTGCGCCACAGGTAGCATTGGGATTCTGGGGCGCTACGCCAGCGGGCTCCGTACGCGACGACCATGCCCGGTCTATTTATCAAAATGCCCTCTCTTCTATTTATGTAAGGACCGATTTTAAAAAAGACTTCAAGATAGATGTGCCCATTACTACCAGCACGCAGGTTTCTTATGACTGGCGCAAGCTGCAGTACAATTCTTTCTTTGCACAGGGTTTGAACCTGCCGGCCTACCCGCCCGCCAATATTTCATCGGCAGCCCAAAAAACAAGCGGGGATGGCAGCTTTGAATACATCACTTACGGTTACCTGGTGAACCAGACAATCGACTTCGGCAGTTTGTTTGGCATTACAGGCGGCTTCCGTTCAGACTACAACTCGCAATTCGGCGATCAAAAGAAACCATTCACCTTTGGCCGCGGAACGGCTTATATCAGGCCATCGGAAATACTGAAAATAAACAAACTCACTGAATGGAAGATCAGGGGTGCATACGGCGCAGCCGGTATTCCGCCCAACGAGTTTGATGGTGAATATTATTCGCGCCAAACAACACTTAGCTCGGCACAATTGGGTGATGGTGTTGGCTTGTACCTGCCCAATATTCTGGGTAACAAGAACCTGAAGGTGCAGGTAGTAAGGGAACTGGAAGTTGGTACAGATGTAATAATCACACCCGGATCGAAAGAATGGTTGAACAGGATCAGCTTGTCGGCCACTTACTGGCACAAGAGCAATAAAAATAATATCCAGTATGTTGACCTGGCACCCAGCAGCGGCGCGCAGCAGATCAGGGACAACCTGATCGACCTCACCGTAAAAGGCGCTGACCTGAGCCTCGACGCCGGTATGTACACCAGTAAAAAGGTTGACTGGCAACTGGGCGTTCGCTTTGGTACTTTCAAAACCAAAGTAGATAAGGTGGCCAACGGACGCGATTTTGTTAACGGGTTGTTCGTGGTGAAACAGGGCGAATCGCTCGGTAATTTCTATGCGGTCACTCCATTAAGCAGTATCGATCAAATCCGCCCTACCGATAAATCGAGATACATACCCGAAGCAGATGCCTCCCAATACGAGGTAGTTAATGGCATTGTCGTAAACAAAACTACCAAGCGGGCCGTACTTACCGATGCCACCGACCAGCACATAACAGGTAATGCCTATCCTGATTTTACCATGTCGTTCTTTAATACAGTAACCCTTTGGCAGCGATTAAGCATCGCCATGCAGTGGGACTGGTACCAGGGTAATGAAATATATAACCTTACAAGACAATGGATGTACCGGGACAGAATACATAAGGATTTTGACAAATCGATCACCATCAATGGACAAACCGGCGCCTTTGTGAATTTTTATAACAGCTTATACAATAGTGTGCAGCGAACAGGCTGGTTTGTTGAAGATGGATCGTTCTGGCGCATGCGTGACCTTACCCTAACTTATCAGTTGGGCAGCGCCTTGCACGTACCATGGGTGAAAGGAATAGCGTTGACAGCTTCGGGCCGCAACCTGTTAACTATTACTCATTACACCGGGCTCGATCCGGAAGCTACTTCGGCACAGGACAGCCAGGGTAATAAAACAGTGGGTGCCGGATCGAATATCGGAGCAGACTATTTTGCCATTCCCAACCTGCGTTCGTACCAGTTCGGCATTAACCTTCAGTTCTAACCATCAATCTTCTTATTATGAAACGATATCTCATATATATAATACTAATTGTTTTCATTGCAGGGGCTTGTAAAAAATCTTCCCTTGAATTAAATGATCCCAATAAACCAATACCCGAACAATCATTAATAACCGAGGCTGGGTTAAAGAACTTCTCATTGGGTATCCTGCAAAAAATGATGGCGAATGTTCCCGATGAAGGCCTTACCAATATTTTCCACATAGCACTTAACAACCATAGTATTCTGGGCGATGAAGCGTATACCCCATATGGCAATTATGGATTTCGCTGGGTTGACCAGGTATATAAGATCACCCTGCCAAACGGTACTGTAATCACAAATCCTAATGGGGTTGATCAAAAGACCCAGTTAAAAGGGTTTGATTCAAGAGATGCGGGCGAACGGAATGCTTTTCAGTATGAGTGGTCAAGCTGTTATTACATTATAGCCCAGGCCAACCAGTTACTAACTGCATTGGATAATCCGGCACTTAACCTGAGCGGCGATGCCGCCAACAAGAAAAACGTTTTCAAAGCCTGGGCATTGTGGTGGAAGGGATATGCCTACTCCCGCATTGGCTCTATGTACCTTGCCGGTGTAATCACCAATGAGGCCGGTAAAACCAATGGCGATTTTGTCGATCATACCGCCATCCTGGCCGAAGCAAACAAGAACCTGAATGATTGTCTTACCACCTTAAACGCAACAACCGCAACAGACGAGTATACCGATATTATGAAAGGCATTGTTGCCTCATTTAATGATAAAAACGATGTGGTAACGCCCGACATGTGGAAGCGGCAGATCTATTCATTACAGGCGCGCAATCTGATGGCCAATAAAAAGGTCACCGATATGACCGCTGCCGACTGGCAACAGATCATTACCCTTGCCGACCAGGGCATTCAGGCTACTGATAATATTTTCAGATTTGGTATGGATCCCAGTGGCACCAATGACGTGTCCCTGGGACAATTCCATCCCTATTATTATTTGGGCGAAGTAGTTCAATTTTCGTTTGTAAGTGAACGGTTGATCCAGGAATTTAAACCCGGTGATAACCGGTTTAAGATCGGTTTCAAACCCTTTTCAGTACCTAAAGTAAATGAAAGAGGGCGGGGCCTGCAATTCGGCACCCGGTGGAACCCTGTTTTTATAGAAGACGGTGGTTTGTATGCTACGGGAAACAATGCCGGGCTTGTTCCCTGGGCTTGCAGTTATGAAGAGAATGCCCTGATGAAAGCAGAAGCGTTGATTCGTACCGGTAGTATTGAACCTGGTTTGCAATTGGTTGATGCAGTACGTGACTTTCAACATTCCGGCTTGGCGCATGTGGCTGGAACCGGGTTGAACGCCGCCCAGGCACTTGAAGAATTCAGAAGGGAAAGAAGAGTAGCGCTGTTTTTGTGGGGGACCGCTTTTTATGATGCCCGCCGCTGGGGCGTTACCAAACCAGCCTCGGAAGGTGGTGGCCGGGCCAATGCCATTGTAATTGTACCCGGAAACTTATTAACACCGCCTCAAACGGGTTCAGTACCCACACCGTGCTTTATAGAGTATAACTATATGGATTACTGGAGTGTGCCCCAGAATGAAATTGATTTTAACACACCCGCTGGTAGTGTAAGTACTCCTTTGAAAAATTAAAAGGGAATGCTTGTTTCGAAGGCCGGCTCTCTCACCGCTCTTAAAAGAGTTATTGGTGGGAGAGCTTTTTTAATACCGTTGGTTGAACCGGCGTTAGCGACAATTGCATGTTGGAAATTGTTTCTGAATGACCCAGAAACAAATAACCACCGGTTCTTAATTTCTCCGCCAGCTTATTGATTACGGCGCATTGCGTGGCCTTGTCAAAATAGATCAACACATTGCGGCAGAAAATTACGTCGAACTTATTGTGTACGTCATAAGTGTCATCCATCAGATTAAGCCGTTTAAAATCTGTTCTGGCGCGGGTTTCCGCATTTATACGAATGGTTTGCCTGGCCCTGTCCCTGCTGCGCAACAGGTATTTCTTGCGTAACCACATGGGAATATCTGCAATGCGATCTTCGGCATACACCGCTTCAACCGCTTTTGCCAACATACTCAACGATACATCAGTGCCGGTTACATGGTAATCGGTACTGCTGATCTTTTCAGTAAATTCATGCAACACCATAGCCAGGGTGTACACTTCTTCTCCACTGGAACAACCGGCGCTCCACACTTTTATTTCTTTATAGCCATTATTACCCTCGCACAATTCGGGTAATACATGCTGGGTCAGAAAATCAAAATGGGATGGCTCCCTGAAAAAATCTGTTTTGTTGGTGGTTACTGTATCCACCATATGCACCATCTCATGCGTCATTCCCTGTTCACTGAACAAATATTCACAATACTCTTTATAAGAAGACATATTCAAAGCGGCCAGTCTTTTTTGCAGGCGGCATTCCAGCATTACTTTTTTTGCTTCGGGCATTTTTATGCCATAGGCATTGTTTATATAAGTACTTAACCGGTTAAAATCTCGCGTTGTCATGGCTTCATTTTTATTGTATTCAAACCTCAATACTGCTCGTAGTCATTATCCAGCTGGTCCTTCCGCGACAGATCTATAGACCACTGTTTTCCATTTTTGTTTACTGGCTGGGTTGTTATACTTTTTATAAAGGAACCATTTACGGGCGGTTGTTTTTTAATAGCAGTTCCCATAACCGGTTTATGCATTTTGGACGTATCTATCTTAAAGAAACCTACTGCCTGCCGCAGCTGTTCGGCCTGTACCATCAACTCTTCAGAACTGGCGGCCACCTCTTCAGATACGGCAGCATTCTGTTGTATTATAGTATTCAACTCCTGCAAGGCGCTGTTGATTTGTTCGGCATTTACTGTTTGTTCCCTACCTGAGGTGCTGATATCCTTTACAAGTAGGGAGGTTCTTTCAATTTCAGGCACTAATGCCGACAGTAGCTTCCCTGATCTGCTGGCGATATCGATTCCAGATGAAGAGAGCTGGTTTATTTCATTGGCGGCTGACTGGCTACGCTCGGCCAGCTTTTTTACTTCTGAGGCCACTACCGCAAATCCCTTTCCCTGTTCGCCCGCGCGGGCCGCTTCAATAGCTGCATTCAAGGCCAGTAAATTGGTTTGCCGGGCTATTTCTCCAATGATGGCTATTTTACCCGTGATGGTTTTCATGGACATTTCGGTACTGTTCACTGAAGTATTGCTTTCCATTATTTCAACAGCAACCTTGCTGGCAATTTTACCGGTGGCAAACGCATGCTCATTATTTTGTTGAATATTGGCGGCCATTTCTTCCATGGAAGAAGCCACTTCTTCGGCTGAGGCAGCCTGCTCGGTAGCGCCTACACTCATTTGTTGCGATGCGGCGCTTAACTGCTGACTAGCTGAGGTAATGGTATCGGCTCCGGAAATTATGCCCAATACGATCTCACGCAGGTTATTCACCATGTTGCGAATAGCCAGTTGCAGCTCATCACCAGGGTGTTTGTTATAATCTACGTCCAGGTCACCATTGGCAATTTTCTTTACCTGGTTTACAGAGCGGGTAATGGAGGCAATAATCATATAGGAAATCAACACCGCCACCAAAACGATCAATACAAACAGGATGATCATATTGCGACGGCCGTTTGCATACATTTCTGCTGTATGCAATTCAATAGTGGCCAGGCGTGCTTTATCTTTCAGCACAATGGAATCCAGTATTGTCATTGCTTCCGAAGCAGCGGATGCCGCTTCGTTCAAAGACAGCTTCGTTGCCTGGGCATTGCTTTCCGGTGTATTCAGATCAACGGCCAGGTGTTTTATTGTATTAAGATAGTTGAGGTATACATTCCATTTGATCACAAAATTGTTCAGATCGGTTTTGCTTTCGTTATCCAGCAAACCATTCACCGTTTTTATATACTGATCTATTTCACTGATCTTTTTATCCGCATCCCGGTGCAGGTCGTGTAATTTCGCATCATCCAGGTTCATGCACATTTCTTTATCCAGCTTTACCACACCATCTACGGCTGAGGCTATTTTCCCTGACAACACAATCCGGTTCACATCGGTAGTGATCACCGTGTTCAGCCAGTTGTTGAGGTCATAAGAATTTTTATTGCCGAGGTAAAAAATGCTGCCCGATAACAAGATCAATACCAGGAAGCACCCAACCAATTTTTGTTTTATAGTTAATAACATGTTCAGGAAGTATTAATAATATTGTTCGTATTCCTTATCGAGATGATCGCCACCTTTAATTGCAATGGATACCTTGTGACCGTTTTGTTTTACCGGTTTATGTTGAAAGGAATGGCCATTGGTACCCACCGGTTTTTTATATATCGGTTGTATAGTGGGTCTGAACCGGGCATGTTCGCCGATCTTGAAAAAGTCCACCGCCTGCCGCAATTGCTCTGCCTGCACCATCAGTTCTTCAGAGCTTGCCGCCACTTCTTCCGATACGGCTGCATTCTGTTGTATTACGTGATTCAGTTCCTGCAGGGCGTTGCTTATTTGTTCGGCATTCATCGTTTGTTCTTTACCCGAGGTACTGATCTCTTTTACCAGTACAGATGTTTTTTCAATATCAGGCGCCACCTCTTCCAGCAACTTACCCGAACGGCCGGCCATATCGATGCCTGCTGAAGAAAGCTGGTTTATTTCATTGGCGGCCGCCTGGCTACGTTCTGCCAGCTTTTTAACTTCAGCCGCCACTACCGCAAACCCTTTTCCCTGCTCACCGGCACGGGCCGCTTCAATGGCAGCATTCAACGCCAGCAAATTGGTTTGACGGGCTATTTCGCCAATAATGGTGATCTTGCTGGTGATCTCTTTCATCGACACTTCTGTGCTTTTCACGACTTTGTTGCTTTCCAGGATATCGGTGGCCGCTTTGGCGGCCATTTTTTCTGTAGTAAACGCATGGCCGTTATTATGCTGAATGTTGGCAGCCATTTCTTCCATAGAGGAGGCCACTTCTTCCGCAGAAGCGGCCTGTTCTGTGGCGCCGGAGCTCATCATTTGCGAGGCCGCGCTTAACTGCTGACTGGCTGAAGAAATGGTATCGGCACCGGAAACAATGCCATTCACAATATCCCGCAACCGAAGCACCATGCTTTGTAAAGCGGTTTCCAGTTCCCCTTCCGGCTTTTTACTTACATCTATTGTCAGATCACCTTCCGATACTTTTCTTGCAATGGCTACACTCTCCTGCAGTTTACTGGTTGTTGTATTTATCTGGTGGAGCAATTCACCGATCTCATCTTTTCTATAATTAACAATGCGGTTTGAGAAATCGCCCCTGGCCAGCTTTTGCATGGCCATGGTGGCTTTGGCCATAGAACGGGAAGTAGAAGAAATGGTGCTGTATAGCATGGCGACCTTAACCAGAATAATAAGTATGAAAACGATCAGCATATCCCGCTGGCCTTTAGTATACAGCGTATTGGTATTTTCTTCTATCGTGGTGAGTTCTTCACTGTTCCTTCGTATCAACCTGTTTAAGCTGGCAGTAGCAGCTTCCAGGGAAACGGTGGATTTGTTTAATATAACATCATATGCTTCAGCATTGCTTTGTGCCGTATTCAATTCACCCGCCAGGTGTTTCACCTGTTTATAGTCTTCCAGGTATAATTGGTATTTCTGAAGAAATATATCAAATTCACGATTCTCCTGCTCATCCATTATCTTCTTTATTTTACTGATATTCTGATCGATAGACAGTATTGTGTTCTCTCCTTTTTCCTGCAGCTTATTTAATTTATTCCTTTCCTGCACCAGGTACATTTCTTTTTCGGTGTTGGCAAGCGCCTGCACATCTGCGGCCAGTTTACCCGAAAGCTCTATGCACCGGGTATGGGAAGTGACTCCGGCTTTAACCCATTCATTCAGTTGATGGGTATTTTTGTTTCCGAAATAAAAGATGGTGCCGGATAATAATACCATTATCGCACTGGTAATATATAACCGTTGTTTTATTGTAAGGGGTTTCATGCTCAGGGTATGGAGTTGTTTAATAAGTTAGAAGATCTATTAACTGGCTGCGGCCAATAACATCAGTTCATCTGCTGCAAAAACTTTATCAGGTTCCAGGATCATGGCAAAATTATCACCGGTGTTGCCCATCCCTACTATCAGCTCACTGTTGCAAAAAGCGCCAATACCGGTTGAAGGCTGAATATCGGCCTCCCGTAGCTCAATAACCTCCCGCACAGAATCAACCAGCACGCCTACCAGCAAAGGGTCTTTACCGGCGCCAATGCCCATTACAATAATGCAGCTGTCGATGGTAAAAGGCGTATCGGTCATACCAAACTTTATACGGGCGTCTATAACTGGTAGTATATTGCCCCGTAAGTTGATGACACCACGCATAAAAGATGGCGACATGGGCACTTTCACAATAGGTTTTATTTCCAGGATCTCCAGCACCCGCGTCACATTTACAGCAAACAGCGCTGCATCGAGAGTAAATGTTAAATACGAGTCGGCCTGTTGCATCAGGTTCATATCGCTTTGCTTTTTTTGTTTAGGGACTGCACTATTACTTTATTGGTATCCAGCACCAGGGCAATGTTGCCATCGCCCAAAATGGTAGCGCCTGAAACGATGTCGAGGTGATTAAAATACCGGCCCAGTGGTTTTAAGACCGCCTGAAATTTGCCGGCAATAATATCTACCAGTAATCCAATTTTTTTCTCCCCATAATGTACGATCACAATTTCATGACTTTGCCGGGCTGCAGAGACTCCTACCAGCTCTTCCTGTAAATTGATGAAAGGAATAGTTTCTTTATCTATCACCATCACCTGGGCAAACCCGTTCATGAGTTGCACCGACGACACTTCGTGACAAATATCTACAGCCGATAAGGGAATTACATAATCGGCCCCGTTCACTTTCACCAGCAAGCCATCGATGATCGATAACGTAATGGGTAATTGAATAATAACGGTGGTGCCTTCATGTTCGGTGGAGTGTATGGAAACCCGGCCTTTGATATCGGCAATGCGGCGCTTTACTACATCCATCCCCACCCCGCGACCAGAGGTTTCGGTTATTTGATCGGCTGTTGAAAAACCTGGCACAAAAACCAGTTGCTGCAATTCTTTATCGCTTATTACATCGCTTTCATCTATCAGTCCATTTTTAATAGCCGTTCTTCTGATCTTTTCTATATTCATGCCTTTGCCATCGTCCTGTATTTCCAGGTACACGTGGGCGCCGGCGCAATACGCTTTCAACACAATACGGCCATGCCGCGGTTTGCCTGTTTGTTGGCGAAGCGCAGGTTCTTCAATGCCATGGTCAATGCTGTTGCGCAATAAATGCATCAGGGGGTCCTGCAACCCCTCCATTATATTTTTATCAAGCTCTGTTTCGGTTCCTTCCGTAACAAAATCAATTTCTTTATGCAGTTCAGCAGCCAGGTCGCGCACCATGCGGTGAAACGGCGTTACCATATTTTCAACCGGCACCATACACATGCTGAAAGCATTGTCGCGAATGCGGGTAGAGATCTTCTCCAGACTTTCCGCCGCTGCTACCAGGTCGGGCTGCGGGTGTTCGCTGGTAAGAACATTTAATTTAGCCTGTAAGGTGATCAATTCCGTTACCAAGCTCATCATGGTATCTAACCGTTCAACCGGCACCCTGATACCTGGTATGGCTGGTTTTCTTTTATAGATGGTAGCATCATCCGTTACAATGGTAAGCTGCTCGCCTTTGCTTACCGCCTGCCCTTCATTCGAGTAATCGAGGATGGTTACAATATCGTTCGTTAATATATCGTGTAAATGCTTATTGCTGTCACCAATTTGTTTATCGCCATTTAATAAACCCGATAAATGATCGAGGGAAGCCAGCGTAATGTTTATGATGGCGGCGGAAATTTTTAATTTACCGGCGCGCACCAGTTCATAAATAGCTTCCAGGTGATGGGTAAAATCAGTTATTGTCCTGAATCCCATCATGGCACTGTTTCCCTTCAACGTATGCAGGTTACGAAATACCTGTTGTATCAGTGAAGCATCATCGGGATGCGTCTCCAGCAACAGCATCAGCTTTTCCAGGTCGGCCAACAGTTCCAGGGCCTCTGACGTATATTTGGCTTCGAACGGGTTCATTTAACCGATCATCTGTTTTACAGTGGAAACCAGTTTTTCATTCATCATGTCTTTCGACAATAAAGCATTGGCGCCTGACTTCATTAAATAGTCGGTGTCGCTGTTACTGTGCGAATCGAATAATACAATGGGAATGTGTTGGTAGGCGGCCTGCAGACGAATGGAATGTATAAGGCCCAATCCATCCAGTTTCGGCATATTCAGATCGGTTATTACCAGGTCAATATGCCGGCCGTCGAAATGTTTTAATGCATCCT
>NZ_JBJMLX010000373.1:0-6084 GCF_045805085.1 Niastella sp. | reverse complement strand
TTAGTGCAGATACAACATAGTGGTTACGAAATTCAGCTTTTCAGTTCAATTAATAAACAGCCTAGACGAATCGATTAATAATCCCTGGATTTAAATTCCGTGGCACTCATAGCTGCTGTACTGTCATCTGGACATTAATTTGTCAAATCACGGAAGTTTGCACCTTTTTAAGTTTCTCTCATGCTGCATTTTTGTTTTGCCCGCAATAATGAAAAAAATTCAAGAAATTGCCTTTGAATTGATCGTATGCTATTGACCATTACATCTACCCATCGGCCGGCCTCCGACCTGAGTTATCTGCTGCACAAGCACCCCGATAAAGTTCATGAAATTGAAATTTCCACCGGGGTGGCCCACGTATTTTATCCCGAAGTGTCAGAAACCAGGTGCACGGTTTGTTTGTTGCTCGACATCGATCCGGTTGCTCTGGTGCGCCGCAGCAGCGGTTCGCGCGGCAATGATTTTGCCCTGGAGCAATATGTGAACGACCGGCCTTATGTGGCCAGCTCGTTTATGAGCGCCGCCATTGTAAAGGCATTTTCCACCGCTATGAACGGGCGTTGTAAAGACAAACCCGAGCTGGTGACCGTTCCCATGCCCTTGGAGGTGGAGTTGGCTGCCATCCCGGTACGTGGTGGCGAAACAGTGGTGAAAGAATTGTTTGAACCATTAGGGTATACCATCCACCTGCAGCGGCATCCGGTTGATCCGAAATTCCCCGAATGGGGTGAAAGCCGGTATTTTACCCTCCGTTTAACCAATACAGTAACGGTGCAGCAGCTACTATCTCACCTGTATATTCTGATCCCGGTTTGTGATAATGACAAACATTACTGGATCGGCCAGCAGGAGATGGAAAAACTGCTGGAAAAAGGGAAAGACTGGCTGCCCACGCATCCTGCCCGGGAATTCATTAACCTGCGGTATTTAAAACACCAGCGCAGTCTGGCGAACCAGGCGATGGAAATATTGTTAAAAGACGAAGTAAGCGAAGGTGACGAGGAGGAAACGGTAATAACAGAACCGGAACAAAAGCTACGAGTACATGATCTGCGTTTGCAGGCAGTACGGGATGAACTGGTAAAAGCCAATGCGAAAACGGTGGTTGATCTGGGTTGTGGGGAAGGAAAACTGTTGAAGTTACTACTTGCAGAAAATCAGTTTGAACGGATCCTGGGTATGGATGTAAGTTATCGCTCGCTGGAGATTGCAAAGGATAAATTAAAGCTCGATAAACTGTTGCCCAAACAACGGGAACGGATTGAATTGATCCAGGGTTCTCTCACTTACCGCGATCATCGCATCGAAGGTTTTGATGCGGCGGCACTGGTAGAGGTGATCGAGCACCTGGATGAACCGCGACTGGCTACTTTGGAAAAGATCATCTTCAGGTATGCCAAACCGGTTGATGTGGTAATAACCACGCCGAATGCCGAATACAACCAGCGGTTTCAACATTTTGAACAGGGACAAATGCGGCATACCGATCACCGGTTTGAATGGACGAGGGCGGAGTTTCAGCAGTGGGGCAATCGAATTGCAGAACAATATAACTACAGTGTTGTTTACAAACCGGTGGGGGAGGAAGATCCCGAAGTGGGCGCCCTGACGCAAATGGCGCTTTTTACAACAAAAGAATTCATTATAGGAGGTCAGCGATTTGGATCATATGGCAAATAATAGAAACATACATATACCTGAATTATCATTGGTGGTGTTGATAGGGGCTTCCAGTTCCGGCAAATCAACCTTTGCCCGCAAGCATTTCAAACCAACCGAGGTCATTTCTTCCGATCAATGCCGCGCCCTGGTGAGTGATAATGAGAACAGCCAGGAAACTTCTACAGACGCTTTTGACGTGGCCCGTTTTATTACGGGCAAGCGCCTGAAAGCGGGGTTATTGACCGTGATTGATGCTACCAACGTACAGGAAAGCGCGCGAAAAGACTGGGTACGGCTGGCGCGGGAATACCATGTGCTGCCGGTGGCAATTGTGATCAATATGCCGGAGAAGTTGTGTGTACAGCGTAACGAAACCCGGTCCGACCGGGATTTTGGCAAACACGTAATTCCTCAACAGATCAGTCAGTTGAGAAGGAGTTTGCGGCACCTGAAGCTGGAAGGCTTCAGGAACATTGTAGAGTTGCGTACGCCCGAAGAGGTAGATGCTATTGAGGCCATCATTCGCGACCCGTTGTACAACAACAAAAAGGACGAGCACGGTCCGTTTGATATTATTGGCGATGTACATGGCTGTTATGATGAACTGGTGGAACTGATAAATAAACTAGGGTATCAAAGTACAGAGGGCATATATCAGCACCCTGCGGGGCGTAAACTGGTTTTTGTGGGCGACCTGGTTGACCGCGGACCTAAAACCCCGGCGGTGTTGGATTTGGTGTTGACCAATGTAAAAGCGGGTACTGCTTTTTGCGTTCCTGGTAACCACGATGCCAAGTTGCTGAAATGGTTGAAAGGAAAAGAGGTGACCATTGCTCATGGTTTGCAGGAATCCATCGATCAGTTAAACAGGGAAACACCGGCCTTTCGGGAAAATGTAAAACAATTCCTCGACGGGTTGGTGAGTCATTATGTTTTTGATGACGGCAACCTGGTAGTGGCGCATGCCGGTTTACGGGAAGAAATGCATGGCCGGGGTTCCGGCGCCGTACGTGATTTTTGTATGTATGGTGAAACAACGGGTGAAATTGATGAGTTTGGTTTACCCGTTCGCTATAACTGGGCGGCTGAGTACAAGGGAAAAGCCATGGTGGTATATGGTCATACACCGGTGCCCGAACCGCAATGGCTGAACAGAACGATTGATATAGATACCGGTTGCGTTTTTGGCGGCAGACTCACAGCCTTGCGTTATCCTGAAAAGGAATTGGTGAGTGTACCGGCTTTGCGGGAATACACCGTTTCCAAACGCCCGTTGCAAAAAAAGGAAGGTCAGTTGTCGCTGCAGCAACAGCACGACGATGTACTGGATCTTGCCGATGTAACAGGCAAGCACATTGTTGAAACAACCTATGGTCATAACATTACTATCAAAGAAGAAAATGCCATCACCGCCCTGGAGGTGATGAGCCGTTTTGCCATCAACCCCAAATGGTTGATCTATCTGCCGCCAACCATGAGCCCTTCTGAAACAAGTAAACTCGATGGTTACCTGGAATACCCGACAGAGGCATTTGAGTATTACCGCAGTGTGGGGGTGGAGAAAGTGGTTTGTGAAGAAAAACACATGGGTTCGCGGGCCGTGTTAATAGTAGGCCGTGATGAGAATGCCATTAAGCAAACCTTTGGAATAGAAAATGAAGGAATAGGCACCGTGTATACCCGCACGGGCCGGCATTATTTTAACGATAAGAAAACAGAACAGGATTTTCTGTTGTTGGTAAATGATGCGTTGGAGAAATCGGGTTTTTATGACCGGATGCAAACCAGCTGGGTTTGTCTGGATACAGAGTTGATGCCATGGAGCGCCAAGGCGCAAAGCCTGCTCGAAACACAATACGGATCCGTAGGAGCCGCAGCCACCCAGGGTTTACACAGTGCAGTAGCAGCCTTGCAGCAAGCCGCTGCCCGTAATGAGGGCGTGTTCTCGTTGCTGGAGGAATACAAATTGAAACAACAGCAAACGGCCCGGTTTATAGAAGCCTATCGCCGGTATTGCTGGCCGGTGCACCGCCTTACCGATTATAAGCTGGCGCCATTTCATATTCTGGCCACCGAAGGCAAGACCTGGGTTGATCAGTCGCACGAATGGCATATGGAAAACATTCAGCTGATCTGTGAAGAAGACCCTACGGTATTGTTGTCCACGCCTTATAAGATCGTTGACCTGAACGACGAAGCCAGCATACAGGATGCCACCAGCTGGTGGTTGTCGTTAACGGCAAAAGGCGGCGAGGGCATGGTAGTGAAACCCTTTCAGTATATTCATACCAACAAAAAAGGGCTGGTACAACCTGCTATCAAGATCCGGGGACAGGAATACCTGCGCATTATCTATGGACCTGAATATACAACGCCTGCGAATCTGAACCGGTTAAAGTCGAGAGGACTGGGTGCTAAACGCTCGCTGGCCTTACGGGAATTTGCATTAGGCGTGGAAGGATTGGAAAGATTTATAAAAAAAGAACCGTTGCGCCGGGTGCATGAATGCGTTTTTGGCGTATTAGCATTGGAAAGCGAACCAGTTGACCCGCGATTGTAGTTCAATCACCTAACTTAGTAACATGAAATTTCTACACCCCGCTGTAAAGGAAGGCAAAAAATTTTTGAACCCGGTTCCAACAAACATCGAGACCGATACCAGTATCTGGGCCGTGTTGTGGAAGTATATTACCAATAAAGCGGAAACAACACCTAAAAAGAAATTAGGTCCCTTTACTACCGATGTGTCGAAGTATCAGCAACCGCCGGCATCAGGCCTTCGCATTACCTGGGTGGGCCATTCCAGTATCTTAATTGAAGTGGATGGCCTGCGCTTACTCACCGATCCGGTTTGGAGCGCACGGGCTTCGTTTTCGCAGTCCATTGGACCAAAGCGATTTTTTCCGGCGCCTTTGTCGCTCCAAAGCCTGCCCCCGCTGGATGCCATTATCATCTCGCACGATCATTACGATCACCTCGATAAACATGTGATCCCTTTTTTCACTAGGTCCAACGTGCCGTTCTATTGTTCAATAGGTGTTGGCCAGTACTTACAGGCATGGGGCATTCAAAAAGAAAGGATCCATGAAATGAACTGGATGGATTCGTACCAGATCACTGATACCTGTAAACTAACAGCACTGCCTGCACGGCATTTTTCAGGGCGCGGATTGACAAACCGGTTTGAAACCCTGTGGTCGTCGTTTATCATAAAAACAACTAACTATAATATTTACCATGGCGCCGACTCGGGCTGGTACGATGGCTTTTATGAGATTGGTGAAGCCTATGGCCCTTTTGATTTGACCATGCTGGAAATTGGGGCCTACAACCAAAGCTGGGCCGATATACACATGGGCCCCGATAACGCGGCCAAAGCGCACCTGGCATTAAAAGGAAAACTGATGATGCCTATCCACTGGGGCACTTTCAACCTGGCCCTGCATCCCTGGTACGAACCCATTGAACGGATCCTGAAACTGGCTGAGGAGAAGCACATTCAATTGTTTCTGCCCAAACCCGGCGAGCCAACGGTAGTAACCGGGGCGGCCTATAATTCCCATTGGTGGGAATAACCGGTAGTTTGAATAAAAGGATCAAGCCGTTTCCTGAAATAGTTTTACATTCAGGGGCACTTTCGTAATGAAAGATTAAAAAAAATTGCAATGAAAAGAACGATCCTTGCCATACTGCCTGTCCTGCTTGTTATAAGCGCCTTTCAATTATCAACTACTCATACAACCGGAACGGCGCCCATTATTACGCCGGATGTAAAAAGCCGCATCAACGCTACTTTAAAAAGATTCATCGATTCCGGCAAAACAGTCGGCGTTTCCGCCCTCATTTTTGAAAAGGGAAAAGAAGTGTATTTCAATTCCTTTGGGTATGCCGACCGCGAAGCAAAACTGCCCATGGACCGCAATACCCTGGTGCGCATTTTCTCTATGACCAAACCGGTGACGGGTGTGGCGCTAATGACGTTATATGAAAAGGGCGCGTTTCAGCTCGATGAGCCGTTGTCGAAATATTGTCCGGAGTTTACCGACATGAAAGTATACCAGGGTGTTGACGCCAATGGCAACCTGATACTGGAACCTGCCAAACGGCCCATCACCATTCGCGATCTTACCCGCCATACAGCAGGCTTTGCCGGTACAGATATTCCCGCCCTGGCCGAGCTGGTGAAGAAAGCCAATTATATGGCCCCGACCAATACGCTGAGTGAAATGGCAAAAAAGCTGGCGAGTCTGCCCCTGCAGTTTAATCCCGGCGATCAATGGGCGTATGGCCCTTCGGTTGATGTACAGGCTTATCTGGTTGAAAAATTATCAGGCAAACCGTTCGATCAATACGTGAAAGAAACCATTTTAGACCCGCTGAAAATGACCAACACCAGGTATGTAATACCCGAAAACGATCGCA
>NZ_JBJMLX010000372.1:0-5052 GCF_045805085.1 Niastella sp. | reverse complement strand
GGGATACCATTTCCATTATCGGTCACAAATATTGATACATTCGTGCCTTCTCTTTTTGTTCGCACGGTTACAACCGGATCATATTTTTCATTCTTACTTTTTAATTTCTACTCAACGCCCGCTCTTAGTTTCGATCCGGGGTTATTTAATTTTTTCAGCAGCTGATTCCGGTCGTATACACTGTGTTCAAACGTCTGCGCCATTTTTATCGCACTGGTCGGACAAGCCTCCACGCATAAATTACACATGGTGCATAGCTCCAGGTGGTATACAAAGGTGTCCAGCGCTTTTTTCTTTTTGCCTTCAGGCGTTGTATCGAATTTGGTAACAATCTTAATAGTGGCATTCGGACAAGCCAGTTCGCAGGCCGTACAGCCGGTGCAGGCATGCTCGTTGTTTTCATCGTGCGTCATCACTACTTCCCCGCGGAATCGTTCCGGGATCTTCATGTCTGCGCGGTTATCGGGGTACTGCTGGGTAATGATCTCTTTTGGCCGCACAAAATAGCTGCCCGTTGTTCTCATTCCCTTCAACAGCGACGACACTGCATGATATACTTCTGATATGTATTCTTTTAAAAATGCCATCCCATTATTGCAATTAATGTTATTAATAACAGGTTGAACATACTGATCGGCAACAGGTATTTCCATTCCAGACTCAACAATTGATCAACCCGTAAACGGGGAAACGTCCAGCGGAACCACATGATCAAAAAGATCAGAAAAAATGTTTTTCCCAGGAACCACAACGACGAAGGGATATAATCCATAAGATGATTAAACCCTTCCCAATGCCCCATGTGCAAAGGCATCCAGCCGCCTAAAAACAAGGTGGCGCCAATGGCACATACTATAAAGATGTTGATGTATTCGGCCAGGAAGAACAACGCGAATTTCATTCCTGAATATTCAGTATGAAAACCGGCCGTTAATTCCGATTCTGCTTCAGCCAGATCGAATGGCGCGCGGTTGGTTTCTGCCGTTACTGCAATGATAAAGATCACAAAGGCAATGATGGCAGGAATATGTCCGCGGAATAACCACCAGCCGGTTTGTTGCGAAGCAATAATATCCGACACCTGTAAGCTACCAGACAGCACCACAATAGAAATGATAGACAACCCAGCCGACAATTCATAACTGACTATCTGGGCTCCGCTGCGCATAGCGCCCAGCAGGGAATATTTATTATTGCTGGCCCAACCAGCCATAAGAATTCCAATTACTGAAACGGAAGATACAGCAGACACATACAGCACACCTATGTTAATATCCCAGATCTGAAATCCCTTTGCAAAGGCAATAGGCGCCATAATGAGCATGGCTGCTATCATCACTACAAAGGGCGCCAGGTTAAACAGGAATTTATCTGCGCCATCAGGAGTTAATCCTTCTTTCATCATCAACTTCAAGGTATCCGCAGCTGTTTGGAACATGCCTTTAGGTCCTACCCGGTTTGGGCCTAACCGTATTTGCATACGGGCGGCTACTTTCCGTTCCATCAATACCAATACCAGTCCCAGCACGGCAAACAAACTAATCACCAACAGCATCACGATGACACATTCCAGTATCAATGCCATGGTTGGGTTGAAGTTATTATACAACCATCGCTGAATTGAGTTAGTTATGTTTTCCAGACTGAACATATGTTATATATACTTGCGTTCCTGCTTCATCTATCAATATCAGGAATTACTAAATCCAACGTGCCCATGATCGCCATTAAGTCACCGATCTTACTCCCTCTGCTCATATGGTCCAATGCCGATAAATTCGAAAACCCCGGGGACCTGAATTTTATGCGATACGGCGTGGTGCCGCCTTCACTAACAATGTATACACCAAATTCACCACGCGCCGTTTCTACTCTTGAATAAAATTCTCCCTTGGGTAGTTTCAACACGGCTTTTGTTTTTGCCTGAAAATCACCTTCGGGAATATTATCGATCAACTGTTCGATGATGCGCACCGATTGCCGTAATTCTTTTACTCGTACCAGGTAGCGGGCATAGCTATCACCAGCGGTTTCGATGATCTCATCGAATGCTACCTTATCATATACTGCGTAGGGATACAATTTCCTGATATCACAGGCCACGCCACTACCCCGCGCCACCGGACCTGTACAGCCATAAGAAATGGCATCTGCGGCCGACAAAACACCCACGCCCTTTGTTCGGTTCTGAAAAATAATGTTGCCGGTTACCAGGTCATCGTATTCATCGATCTTGTTGTTAAAAAGCTGTATAAAGTCTTTAACCCTTTGCTGAAAATTGGGATGAAGATCATACATCACACCACCAGGCACCATGTAGTTCATAGTGAGCCGGGCGCCGCAGGTTTCCTCCATGATATCATTAATGGTTTCGCGTTCGCGGAAGGCATAAAAAAACGGCGTGAATGCGCCGAGATCCATCGCCATGGCGCCCCACCATAATTCATGGGACGCAATGCGGGTGAGTTCACCCATCAATACGCGGATCACCTGCGCACGTGGCGGCACTTCCAATTGCAACCCTTTCTCCACACACAGCGCACAGCCATGGTTGTTAATATGCGCCGATAAATAATCCATGCGGCTGGTTACATATATGAATTGCCGGTAGCTCAGGCTTTCACACATCTTCTCAATACTTCGATGGATATAGCCTAAATGCGGTTCTATTTTTTGAATGGTTTCGCCCTGTAACGTGATCACCAAATGCAATACGCCATGCGTAGCCGGATGCTGGGGACCTACGTTTATCACCAAAGCACCATCATCAGCTGTGTCAAGCCCCTCATCCCCCCCATTAGAGGGGACTTTATAAGTTTCCAATATTTTAGTTTCTCTATACAAGATTATAGTTTGATCATATTAATGGGGTCTTCAAAATCTTTCCGTAAAGGATAACCTTCAAAATCATCGGTCAGTACCAAACGTCGCAGATCAGGATGATGCAGGAATTTCACGCCAAACAGATCAAACACTTCCCGCTCATGAAGTTCTGCGGTGCGCCAGCAATCCGATACAGTTTCTATTTCTGGATTGTTCCGATCGAGTTTTACTTTCACCACGATCGTATGTCTGAAAACGGTAGAGGTAAAATGATACACCATGGTTAAAAGCGTTTTGCCCGTAGCTGTTGCCGACCAGTCGATGCAGGTTAAGCAAAACAAAAAATCCATCTGCAGTGCATCGTTGCGCAACCATTGCGCAAATGGTTTCCACTCCCCTACCTCCACCTGTACCTGCAACCATTCGCCGGTTTCATCAAACACCCCATTGGGTTGAACAGTACTAATATGTTGTTTTATTTCCTCGTTGGTCATGATTGTGGTTTTTCTGCCCTGATCTGTTCACGCGTTAATCCGCTTTTAATTTTTTGTTGCAGGGTAATCAAAGCATGCAACAACGCTTCGGGCCTGGGCGGACAACCAGGGATGTATACATCAACCGGGATCACATGATCGGCGCCTTTTACTACTGAATAGGTATTATAGAAGAACGGCCCGCCACTGATGGCGCAGGCGCCCATGGCAATTACATATTTGGGATCGGCCATTTGATCGTACAGGCGTTTAAGCACAGGCGCCATTTTGTTTACAATGGTGCCGGCAATAATGATCACATCTGCCTGGCGGGGGGTAGCCCGCGCTACTTCAAAACCAAAGCGGGAGAAATCGTATTTCGAAGAAGCAACCGACATCATTTCAATTCCACAACAACTGGTGGCAAAAGTGAGCGGCCATAAAGAATTGGAACGCGCCCAGTTAACGATGTCATTAAAAGAGCTGATGAGAATGCCGCCGCCGGGCAGGTCAAGCGCCTGGCCGGGAAATGGTTCATTCCCCTGGGATGCGGTTTCTATTTCTTTGTTTACGTTACTTTCCATACGATATCTTTCTTGCCTTACTTTCCTCCCCCCATCCGGGGGGATAAGAGGGGGGCCTACATCCATTTTAATGCGCCTTTCTTGTGTGCGTACAAAAACCCGGTAAATAATATGAAAAAGAAAATGACGATCTCAACAAGCGCCATCATTCCAACTTTTTTTACAACAACAGCCCATGGATAAACGAAGATCAGTTCTACATCAAATATCAGGAACAACAGGGCGAACAAATAATAACCCACATTAAACTGATTCCAGGGTGAGCCTTCAGAGGGGACGCCGCATTCATAGGGTTGCCCCTTTTGCGCATTCACCGATCCCCTTACCAAAAATTTTGATACGAGTATGCCGCCGGCAGAAAATAAAATGGCAGCTAATGTTAATATAAGGAGCGCGATAGGTCCCATATGGCGAATTTGAAAATCCCGACACGTCGGGACAGGTTATGCGAGTTGGCTGCTGATTCTAAATTTAGCATTTTTATTTTAATTCCAACATTTTAGAACTGATTTAACAGCTACTCTAACCGGCTCACTTTCAATAATCCGTAACAATTTCAAAAAAATGGCTCCAAACCTGTCACGTTTCGGTCCACTACTTTGTTTTATTACCGCAAGTCGATTTTAAACAGTAAAACAATATAAAAATGGAACAGAGAATTGCATTTCAAGATGGAAACAAAGGATTATTGGATGGCTTATTCAAAATTGGTATGTATCTGAAACAATCGGGGTTGGACCATAAGTTACAGGAGTTGATCAAAACCCGGGCGTCACAGATCAATGGCTGCGCTTATTGTTTGGATATGCACTGGAAAGACGCTATTGCAATAGGCGAAACAGAACAACGCCTGTATTCACTGTCAGCCTGGAGAGAATGTCCTTATTACACGGATGCTGAAAGAGCTGCGCTTGCGTATACAGAAGCGGTTACCAAAATACCACAAACAGAGGTTACCGATGAAGTGTTTAATGAACTGAGCAAACATTTTGACAAAGCGCAAATTGCCGATATTACCATGGCTATTTTAGCGATCAATAGCTGGAACCGGTTGAATGTTGCCTTCAGAACAATTCCCGGTGGTTATAAACCTGGAATGTTTAATTAATCAAATAGCAAATCACGCCCCCCTCCTTGCCTCCCCCCAATGGGGGGAGGTTAACCGAAATATT